>CAZJAE010000019.1:0-11149 GCA_964544205.1 uncultured archaeon | reverse complement strand
GCTTGTAATAGCCGAAGCAATATGCGCGGTTTTTTTGGCGGCAAGCCTTGGGCTCAAAGGAGTTCTCCCAAGCATACTCCCTGAATGGGCGCAGAAAAGAGAAGACTGGGAAGGACTCAAAAGATTCTTGGACACATTCGGACAGATGAAAGAAAAGACTGTTCCTGAAGTAGTTCTGTGGGAAAAATATTTGGTATTTGCAGCAGTGTTTGGAAATACGGACAAAATCCTAAAGCAATATTCTCAAAGCGTTAATTCAGAACTTGCAAAACGCAGCAATACTTACGCAGCATTCTCCAGCGCAGCAATGTACTCAAGTTTCTCTTCAAGCATGTCGAGCGGTTTTAATTCGTCAGTCTCAGGCTCCGGACACGGCGGCTCAAGCGGCGGCGGTGGCGGTGGCGGAGGGGGCGGTGGCGGCGGAGCCGGCTGAAGCACAAAAGACAATTAAGCCTGCGTATTTATTGTATAACACGCCAGACTATTTTTTTTATATATTTTTTAAGAAGTATTATTAGACTATTTTTATTAGATGTCTTCTAAATCTATTCGTCATCATTTACTCCAATCTGCCTGTCAAGCTCTTCAGCAGCTCGTTTGAGCTGGGAAAAAATCCTTTCTACATCTTCTTCAATTTCTTCAATAGTCCGCTTCATGCTTCTGCTCCTTGCCGAATAAAACTTTCCGTTCTTTTCAATTAGGCCCGAGCGCTGTAAGTTATTTAAGTGATTAATTGTCGCGCCCCTGCTCATTCCAACTCTTCCTGCAATGGCAGTGCTGCTAAGCGCCTCTCCCTTTTCAGTAGCGAGAACAATTTCCTTAAACACTGCGGCTGCGTTTTTTTCCTTGTCAATGGGCTCAAAGAAGCCAAGCGAAGAACAAATCCAAGCAAGCTGGTGTTCAAAGTCTTCCCTAAAAGGGCGCTCAACTTTTCTAACAACCACCTTAAACCTCGCTCTTTTTGTCGGGACATGCTTAACAGACCCCCTCATAATAGGCAGCGAGTGAATCTCTTCAACAAGCCCTTTTGGATTAATTTCAATCTCTATTTTGTGAATCTTTTCTTTTTTAGGCTTGGTTTTTTTAAAAGACATTTTTCCAAGAGGATTAACTATTTCAGGGCGGTAAATATCTGGAAAATTAGTTTTCTGGGCGCTTTTTGGCATTAAAAACCACGTAATACAATCGTATATGTGGGGAAATATTTAAAAAGACTTTGTTTAAATAAGATTGATATTGTTCAAATAGTTTAAACAAAAGGGTGTTTTTAGCAATGGAAATCAAGAATAATAGCCAGAATACGGCAAATAATCCTCAAAAAGAAGTCCAAAAAGCGGTAAAAGAAGCCCAAAACCCCCACTTAAATGAGGAAAAAGAAGCCTCAAAACAGCCAAAAGAGGCAGAAAAAAACGAAAAAACAAAAGAAACACAGATAAAAGAACTAACAACAACGCTTCAAAGACTCCAGGCCGAGTTTGAAAACTATCAAAAAAGAAACGCAAAACAAAACGATGAATACAAAACATACGCAAACGCAAGACTCATAGAAGAACTCCTCCCGGTGCTTGACTCGCTAGAACAAGGAATGAAACACGACAAAGCGCTTGCAATAGTCCACGAACAATTATACGCAATTCTTAAGAAAAACGGGCTATCAAAAATACACGCAGAAAAAGGAATGAAATTCAACCACGACAAAATGGAGTGCCTAATGCAGGAAAACGATCCAAAACTCAAAGAAGACGAAGTAGTCAACGTGCTAATCGGAGGATACGAACTAAACGGAAAAATATTACGCCTGACGAAAGTGAGCGTTAACGCGCCAAAAACAAGCGAAAACGAAAACAACCCGCAAAAATGCTAAAAAGAAAAAAATTAAATGAAAAATAAGACAAAAATGAAAAAAATAAAAAAATTATGTTTGGAGTAAAAACGGAGTGTGAGTACAAATGGCAAAAATAATAGGAATAGATTTAGGAACAAGCAACAGCGCAGCAAGCGTGCTTGAAGGAGGAAAACCAAGAATAATCCCCTCCGCAGAAGGAAACACAGTATACGGAAAAGCATTTCCAAGCTATGTTGCATTCTCAAAAGACGGAAAACTGTTGGTTGGAGAGCCGGCAAGAAGACAAGCCGTTACAAACCCTGACAAAACAATCACAAAAGCAAAAAGAAAAATGGGAACAAACCACAAATACACAATAGACGGCAAAGCATATACTCCACAGCAAATATCAGCATACATACTCCAAAAAATAAAAAGAGACGCTGAAAGCTTCCTTGGCGAGAAAGTAGAAAAAGCCGTAATAACAGTTCCAGCATACTTTGACGACAACCAAAGACAAGCGACAAAAGACGCAGGACAAATAGCAGGACTTGAAGTAGTAAGAATCATTAACGAGCCGACAGCAGCAGCGCTCGCATACGGACTGGACAAAAAAGGAAAAGACTCAAAAATAATGGTATTCGACCTCGGAGGAGGAACTCTGGACGTAACAATAATGGAGCTTGGCAGCGGAGTATTCGAAGTAAAATCAACATCAGGAGACACTGAGCTAGGCGGAACAGACATGGATGAAACAATCCTAAAATACATTGTTGAAGAATTCAAAAAAAGCGAAGGCGTGGACCTGATGAAAGACTCAATGGCCGTGCAGAGAGTAAGAGAAGCCGCTGAAAAAGCAAAAATAGAACTATCAACAGTGCTTGAAACAGACATAAACCTTCCATACGTGACAGCAACTCCCGAAGGACCAAAACACCTCGCAATGAAACTAAACCGAGCAAAACTCGAAGAACTAATCGCGCCTCTTGTAAAAAGATGCGAAAAGCCAATTACACAGTCGCTCGCAGACGCAAAAATGACTGCGTCAGAAATAGACAAAGTAATCCTTGTAGGCGGACCGACAAGAATGCCAGTAATACAAGAATTTGTAAAAAAAGTAACAGGCATGGAGCCCGAACGAGGAATAGACCCAATGGAATGCGTAGCAATGGGCGCAGCAGTACAGGGCGGAGTTCTTGCAGGAGAAGTAAAAGACGTGCTGCTCCTTGACGTAACCCCTCTAAGCCTCGGAATAGAAACACTTGGAGGAGTATTCACAAAAATAATCGACAGAAACACTACAATACCAACCAAGAAATCGCAAATATTTTCAACAGCAAGCGATAACCAAACAGCAGTTGACATACACGTGCTCCAGGGAGAAAGACCGCTTGCGCGCGACAACAAAACGCTTGGAAGATTCCAGCTAGTAGGAATACTGCCGGCGCCAAGAGGAATGCCTCAAATCGAAGTGACATTTGACATAGACGCAAACGGAATAGTGCACGTAACAGCAAAAGACACAGGCACAGGAAAAGAACAAAGCATAAAAATCGTGTCCTCGCAGAAGCTTGACGAAAAAGAAATAGAAAGAATGAGAAAAGAAGCAGAAAGCCACGCTGAAGAAGACAAAAAAGTAAAAGAAGAAATAGAAGTCTTCAATTCGGCAGACGCGACAATATACTCAACAGAGAAAATGCTTGAAGAACTCAAGGACAAGATAAGCGAAGAACACAAGAAAAAAATCACCTCAAAACTTGAAGACCTCAAAACAGCGGCAAAAAAAGAGCCAAAGTCATCAGGCGAAATAAAATCAAAAATGGACGACTTAAACAAAATCCTAAGCGAAGTCGGCTCTGAAGTATACGGCAAAGCGCAGGGACAAGGCGCAGGAGCCGGACCAAACCAAGGCGGCGAGGGAGCTAATCCAGGAACCGAAGGCGACGAAAAAGTAGTAGACGCCGAGTTTGAAGACAAAGACAAGAAAAAATAAGAGCGCAAAACAAAAAGGTGAATAAAAAAATAATGACTGAAAACAAAGAAACGCCTCAAACGGCGCAAGAAACCAAAAAAATCGAAGCGGACAAAAAACATGACATTAAGCCAAAAGAAAAATCAGTCAAACAGCCTGCAGCCAAGTCTCCAAAAGAGATTTGGCTCGCAAGCTAAAAAAACGAAAAATGCGCTCCAATGCGCTCCATAATGGTGGCTATAAAAAACCATTCGAGTGAAAAATAATAAATAAAACAAACAAGCTTGGTGTGAAAAGATGGCTGATTACTACGAAGTTCTGGGGCTAAAAAAAGGCGCAAGCGCCGAAGAAATAAAAAAAGCATACAAAGAGCTTGCAAAAAAGTACCATCCTGACGTTTCAAAAGAATCCGAAGCAGAAAAAAAATTCAAAGAAATAAACGAAGCTTATTCAGTCCTCTCTGACGCTGACAAAAAATCAAAATACGACCAGTATGGCGACGAAGCCTTCAAAGGATTCGGAGGCGCAGGAGCAGGTTACCAGAATGCAAACTTCAACTTTGAAGACATATTCAGCCAGTTCTCAAACTTCGGATTCTCCGACTTTGGAGACATATTCGGATCCACAATGGGCGGAGGAAGCCAAAGAGCAAGAAAAGACAACGGCTCAAACATAAAAATAAACCTAAACCTCAGCTTTGAAGAAGCGGCATTTGGCGCGACAAAAGAACTTGAATACGAAAGAATAGAAAAATGCCCAAAATGCCATGGAAGCGGAGCCGAAGGCGCGATGAAAAAATGCGCTGCATGTCACGGAAAAGGAGTCGAAATACGGCAGCAAAGAACGCCGTTTGGAATATTCCAATCCCAGTCGATATGCAGAACATGTCACGGAAGAGGAGAAATACCGGAAAAAGAATGCAAAGAATGCGGAGGAGACGGGCTAACCGCAAAACCAGCGCACATAAGCGTAAAAATTCCTGCAGGAATAAACACCGGCAACCACCTAAGACTCGCTGGAAAAGGACACGAAGGAAGACATGGAGCAGGAGACTTGTACATAGTTATATTTGTAGAACCGCACGAAATATTCAAACGCGACGAAGAAGACATATACGCAGAAATCCCAATCGCCTACTCAGAAGCGGCGCTCGGCGCCACAGTAGACGTGCCCACACTGCAAGGAAAAGCAGAGCTCAAAATCCCGTCAGGAACACAAACAGGAACAATATTTAGAATAAAAGGAAAAGGAATACAAAAACTAAACAAAGACGCATACGGGGACGAATACATAAAAGTAATCGTAACTACTCCGTCAAAACTGTCAAAAAAACAAAAAGAACTTTTAGAACAACTCAAAAAAGAAGATGATGCGTCAAAGAAAAGAAAAGGATTCATAGACAAGATACTTGGAAAATAAACAAAACCAAAATTTCTTGCTTCAAAGCTGCGATGTCCAAATATTAAATCTCAAGCGCGTATTGCGGCAAACCACCCTCGTTTCTTATAAAAACTCTTGCACCAAGAATAAATTAACGCGGTGACGATGAAGCACGAAATCGAAAAAATAGTACTTGAAGCAAACGGCTTTGAAAAATTCAACCCAATGCAGGAAAAATGCGTCAAAAAAGGCTTTTCTAAAAGCTTGATAGTAAGCGCACCCACCGCGAGCGGAAAAACTATTGCAGCAGAACTATTCATGCTCCAAACAACGCTCAACGAAAACAAAAAAGTGATATACACTTGCCCCCTAAGAGCCCTTGCCTCAGAACACTACTCCGACTTTAAGAAAAAATACTCAAAACAAGCCTCTGTTTCCCACATAAAATTCGCAGTATCAACAGGCGACCTTGATTCCAGCAGCTCATACCTAAAAAACTTTGACGTAATAATGACGACCTATGAAAAACTCGCCTCGCTTCTCCGGCACAAAGCCGAATGGCTCAACGATGTTGGAGGAGTAATAATAGACGAAATGCACGAACTTGACTCCGACAGGGGACCAGTGCTTGAAATAGCCCTGACGCAAATGCAGATAAACAACCCAGCGCTCAAAGTACTTGGACTCAGCGCCACAATACCAAACGCAGGCGAAATGTCTAAGTGGCTGAACGCAGAGCTAGTGGAATCAGACTTCCGCCCCACAAAACTAAAAGAAGGAGTGCTCCTTGAAACACAGGCAGAATACAACGACAACACAAAAGAAAAAGGAAGCCTTGAAGAAATAATTGAAGCAAACCTCGCCAACGGAAAACAAATGCTTGTATTCATGAACGCGAGAAAACGAGCCGAATCCATGGCGAAAAAAATGGCCGAACTCACATCAAAAACAATTCCAAGCGCGCAAAAAACACAACTAGCAAAAATTGCCCAAGAAGCGCTTGAAGCACTCGAATCACCCACAGAACAATGCGCCTCGCTCGCCGAGTCAATAAAGCAGGCAAGCGCGTTTCACCACGCAGGACTCGTCGGAAAACAACGCGAACTCGTAGAAGAAAACTTTCGAAACGGAAAAATAAGAATACTCTGCGCTACTCCAACACTCGCTGCGGGAGTAAACACGCCGGCAGACATAGTAATAATACCCAGCATGTACAGATTTGAAAAATTCGGAATGGACCTAATAGCAGTACGCGAATACAAACAAATGGCAGGAAGAAGCGGAAGACCAAAATTCTCGACAGAAGGAAAAAGCATAGTAGTCTCGACAAGCGAAGCCCAAAAAGAAATGTTTTTCGAAAAATACGTAAACGGAAAAACAGAAGCCATCCTTTCAAGACTTGGAATAATCCCAGTGCTGCGAACACACATCCTCGCGCTCATAGCGACAGAATACATTACAAGCATAAAAACAATAGAATCCTTCTTTGAAAAAACACTCTACGCCCACCAGCTCCAAAACATGGGCGAACTAATCGACAACGTGCTTGAAATAATAGAATCCCTTGAAGAATACGGATTCATCAAACGCGAAAACAGCGGAGAAACATTCAAAGCAACCCTGCTTGGAAAAAGAGTCTCCGACCTCTTCCTGGATCCTGAAAGCGCCCACGAACTAATAACAGCGCTAAAAGAAAGAAAAACATTCAACTCCCTCTCATACCTCTACGCATGGGTGAACTGCACAGAATTCTCGCCCTGGATGAACCCGCCCGCAAAAGCAAAACCAATAATACTGGAAGAAATGGCTTCGCGATCCGACGAACTACCGTTCCGACAGGAAAAAACAATGTTCGAATCCGAAGCGCTCGAAAAATTCTTCTCCGCAATGATGCTTGAACAATGGATAAACGAAAAACACGAATCCGAGCTATTCACAAACTACGGGCTTGCTCCCGGACTCCTATTTGGAAAAACCCAGATAATAGAATGGCTCTCATACGCTACAATAGAGCTCTCAAAAGTGCTTGGAATAGAAAAACACCTGATAAACTCCCAAAAACTCGGCAGGAGAGTAAAATACGGCGTAAAAGAAGAACTCCTCGCCCTTGTGGAACTAAAAGGAATAGGAAGAGTAAGAGCAAGGAAATTATTCAATGCAGGAATAAAAAAAGTAAGCGAAGTAAAAAACAACCTGCCAAAAGTTGAAGCAATTCTTGGAAAAAAAGTCGCCGACTCAATAAAAAACCAGCTGAAAATCACTGAAGAAAACGCAAAAGCGGTTCAAAACACGCTTAGCGAAGAGACAAGCGCCAAGCAGGCCTAAAATAAGTCAAATACGCAATAATTGCAGATATAATAAGCGCTGATTTTGGATTAAAGTAAGCTTTATTAAGAACAATCCACTTAGTTTCTAAACAATCGGGCAATTTGTGGTTGGATGGATATAACTTCAATAACAGAGCCAATCAAGAACTTCTACTATACTCTTGAAGACAAATGGTACGACCTGCTCGACTACCTAAACAACTATGCCCCGGTATACAAAGTAATAGACCCAATAGACAGCGTAGTTCCAAGCTTCATAGTATTTCTGCTAATAATCCTGTTTTTGATAATACTTGGCGCTTACTTAGTGCAGTTTGGCTCAAACTACGAAATAGAACTCCACACAATTGACTCAAAAACAAGCGCTGATTTAAGCGACGTTATGGTATACGGCGAAATCAATTCAATAAATTTTGACGAAACAACAAACGAAGAAGGACTCGCAATAGTCCGGCTTGACACGGGCTCAAAAAACCTATTTGACCAGATAGGCGAAATGATATTCGGCGCCGAAGAAATAGAATTCTACTCAATAATTTCTGCCGAAAAAGCAGGGTACAACAGCATCGTAAACAAAGAAGTGGACATTTCAACAAAAAGAGCAGTAATCTCAATGGTGAAAAAAGACGGTTCAGGACCGCCTATTGACATAAACTTTGAAGTGGATTATCCAAATTCAACAAAAGTAATGCTCGTAGACTCCTCGACGGACGACGCAATAATAGACAACACCGGCGGAGCATACATAAGATTCACATGCGCAAACAAATCAGCAAACCCAAGAACAGCAAAAGACATAGACGACGGAGACCTTGACGGAATATTTGTTCTCAACCAGGAAAAATGCCAATTCGTAGTGACAAGCGCGTACGCGACAGGATACGAGCCGCCCACAAACCTTCCAAGAACACTCCCGACCTCAATAACAGAACACAGAATATCGATGTCAAAAATACGCTCCGCTCCAGGAGGAACAATAAAAGTATACGCAGTTGAAAAAAACTCAAGCCCTGAAAAACCAATAGCAAAAGTCCAAATAACCCTGCTTGACAAGTACAACATTACATTCGGAAAAAAACTCACAGACAACAGCGGAGTAGCAGTATTCACAGACGTAGAGCCAGGAACATACACAGTAATTGCAGCAAGCTCGGACAGCAACTACTCATCGCTGAGAATTGACGACAATATCACAGTAACATCAGTATCAGGTGCTACAAGAGAAAAGAAAGTATATCTTGAAAGAATAGACCCAACGCTAGTAAGGCTCGTAAAAGTACAGCTAAAAGACGCCAACACGCTAAGCATTATAAGAGATGCAAAAGCATTCGTTCAGGAAATAAAAAAATCCGGAAGCACATACTCGCTCTCCCCGCTCGCGGGCTGCCTCAATGAATGCATAAGCGACTCAAACGGAATAATAAAAGTAACCGGACTAATGGCTGACGACTTAAACAAAGTACTAATGATAGTCAACAAAACAGGGTATGTTATAAAAATATTCAAACCCCAGCTCGTAAAATCAATAGACCCTCCGACAGTAGAATACCTAAACCAGATAAACTCGACAAACTCCGGAAGCGCAAGAGTAACGGTAAGAAGCTCTACAAACAATGCGCTAGTGGCAGGCGCAAAAGCATACCTCTACGCAAACCTGCTCGACCCAAGAGTCCAAAAAGTACAGCTGTTTGAAGACGGAATTATTACAGACTCCGAAGGAAGCGCGATATTCGCAGGACTCCCAATAGGAAGCGACAAAAACTACCTAGCAAGAGCAACCTACGATACTCTTGATTCAGGATACTCAAACGCAAAACAAGCAATTGCAGGACAAACAATAGACTTCAACCTAATGATAAACCTCGACGCGGCATTCATAAGAGTACTGCTACTTGACGCAAACAACGGACAGCCAATACCAACAAGAATAGACGCTAACGTTGCCCTCTTCCCAGCAAACCGCCCGATGGACATCCTAAATTATGACTACTCGACTACAAGATTCATAAGCGCAATGTACCCAAGAAACCTCGGATTCTTGGTAACAGCAGACCTAAACAACTACGCAGGAGCAGTAATTGAAATTCCGGCAGGAAACCTCTCAAACGGAATAAACGATTTTAACATACGCATGTACCCAATGGGGATGCTTGACAAAAACGTGAATGTATTTTTCAACGGCTTTTATAGAAACAACTACGAACTGGTAAGGGGAATAAAAGCAAACATAATATCCACCGCAAACCAGCACAGCGACGGAAAATTCGGATACTATGAACAAATAGATGTAGTGGGAGGAAAAGACCTTAACTATTCAGACCTGCTGGGCGCAATAAGATTTGGCGACGCAATGAAAATAGACGGTGTACAATTCCACACAGGACTTAACTACCTTTCATCAGGATACTACTTATGCAGTCCGCCAATACAAAACCCGGTTAATCCAGACGAGTTCTATATACAACCCGAAGCAAACTGCCAGCCAAACGACAACAACACTGAAGGACCAATGGCTGGAATAAGATGGAAAAACGGCGTATCCCAAAACAGGGGCCTTGCAAAAACAGTATACACAATGGCGGTAAGAACAGTGTTCGGCACGGTAGAAGAAGGAACAATACTCAACGTGAAAGGGTTTGGGAAAGAAAAACACGGCGCGCTTGAATCCGAAGACAGATTTGACTTATCATACCAGCTTGGGAGCCCGATAACCCCTTCCGACAACAACGCGACAATATCAATAATCGCCACAATGAACTCCTCGCCTATCGAAAGAGACCCAAACGGATTTGAATACACTCCAGCAAAAAAAACATACACTGAAGTATCGCCGACAACAGCAAAAATAAACGCTTACCAAAGAAACAATCTTGGAATAAGAGTAAGAAATGATTCAAACACTTCCCTATCAGGAATAAAACTATACGTATACACACACAGCGGGCTTATAGATGAATTCAACTACGTTCCAAGCGGGACAATACGCTTAGACTCAGATACTACTGGACCAAGAGCAAGACTAATAACAACACTTGGGACCATTGCAAAAAACCAGACCTCAACACAACAAACAGTGCCATTATTCTCCTCAACTCCGAATTCCACAACAAAACTAATAATAGTAGCAACAGTAGCGGACAAAAACTCTCTATTCTTTATTGACACAAAAACGGTCGGACTCCAGCTTGTTCTCTCCGGAGCAAGATTCATGGCGGACGTTTCAGACCAGAACTTTGACGGAGAAATATTTGGAGGAAACGGCCGAAACCCGGTAAGCCTCGAATCAGTAACGCTAAAAGTAAGCAGAAACTGCAGAAGCGGAACCCCGACAACAGACTACAACAATCTGCTAGCAACAATAGGCGGAGGAACAGATAGGAACAATTACTTCACAGCAACAATACCAGGAATATACAGAAAAGGAGTCGACTGCGTAACAGTACACGCAACAGCTGAAAGCTCGGAATATGATGACTTAACCAAAACAATCTATGCAGGGTACTCCGTGCTTGAAGACCTAACACTCTCATGCGTAGACGCCTCATTCCCAGACGCTTTTGGCGACAGCGACCTTGAAGAACTCGCGACAGAATGGAACTCCGAATTTGACGTACGAGTGCTCAACAGCTGCGCAGGACCAATGCA
>CAZJAE010000018.1:0-11316 GCA_964544205.1 uncultured archaeon | reverse complement strand
TCTCGTTTTTTTCAAAAACAATTACTTCATTTTTTTGGTACTTGTTGTCTGAAATGAATTTTGAGAGTTTTGTCTCTTCGCCTGCGAGTATTTGTGAGTAGTCCATCTTTGCATCACTCTATTTGGTATTCTTCCGTGCACGACCCGCTTGTTGAGATGTTTTTGTCAGGATAGAAATCAGAAGCGGGCAGAATTATTGGGCATATTGCTTTGATTCTTGCGCCGTTTTCTAAAACCACGCAGTTCATTTTTGGAGTTATTGATATTGAGCGGGTTTCGGATGAGATGATGCATTCTTCAGCGCTTTTTGGCAGGAAGACTAAATCTAAAAGAACGGGCGCGGTTTTTTCTTCTACTGGGAGCGGAGCTGATTCTTTTCGCATCGTGTCGCTTATCTCTGAGTCACTTGCAATCATTGAGGGCGCGCTCTGGCTCAGTCCGCTTGTCACTGCGTCGCCGAGCTCTTCAAGAACGGGTTTTTGTACAGGCGCGTCATAACCTTGGGTTGTTATTGCTTTGAGTTCTATTGAAGCGTAGGACGCGGCGCTTGATGCGAGTATTACAAACACGAAAACTAAGAGCGCTTCTTTTAGGATTGCTCTTTTTTCTTTTCCTTCAAGTATTGCGAGTCTTTTGTAAGCGTTGAAGAGAAGCGCAATAAGCGTTATTGTGGCTGCGATTATTCCAGCAATGATTGATTCTTCAATTGTTATTGGGTTTATTGCGAGCACGGCTATTGTTGTGGATATTATTATGAGCGCGGCTTTTCCGATTATTTCAAGAACCAGTCCGAGCGTTGAAGAGAATCCTTTTTTGAACGTGTTTGCGGAGAACATTCCTTTTGCCGCGGCATAAACAGCGGCTGTTATGAGGAGGTTTGAGATGAAGGCAATTATTGAGAGCGTTGCTATGTACATCGCAGGCGGAATTACTGCTATTGCGTGGGCGTTTAGGGCAAGGATGCAGAGGCAGAACAGCGCAATTGCTTTCTTCATTTTGCTTCCTCCAAAATTTTTCTTGCTTTGTTGTAAAATTCCTGTTTTTCGCTTGAAGCGTCAGGGCACTTGATGTAATAGTTGTACTCGTCTCCTTTTTGGATTTCTACGTAATCATAATATCCTTCGTTAAATCCGCAGTTTGAATCTTGTATTAGGACTGCGCTTGTGGCAAGGTTTTGGAGCTGGAGCACTTGGTCTTCGCTAAGAGAGAGTATTTGCGCCGAGCCGAGTCCGTTTGAGAATGTGTAAAAAGTTTTTATTACGAGCCCGTCTTTGTGGAGGTGGTAATCGCTTGCGGCTGATTTTTCGTAGTATATTAAGTGGATGAAGTAGTTCTCGTTTTGCGGGCTTTGGAGAACTGATGTTCTTGATTGTTTGAGGAGGTTGTCAAATATTGAGTTGTTTAAGTCGAAGCATTTTCTTAATAGGCGTGTTTTGTCAAAGTAAATTATTTCTTTCATTACTTGGCTTTCATTGCATTCTTTTCCGTCAATTGCGAGTTGTTCGGCTTGTTTTAGGAGGCTTTCAGCCATTTCAGGATTAATTTTTCCTGTAATGACTTTGTTTTCCAAAGAAAGGTTTTCGCGTCCTGTTTTTATGAAGTATTCTCCGCTGTCGGTAATTATTATTTCCTCAAAACTGCTGGCTTTCTGGTCAACTATCTCAAAGTACTGCGCCGGGCTTGTTTTCGGCTCTTCTGTGCACCCAAAGAGGAGTATTAGCGCGGTTATCAGCATTATGATTGGTATTAGCGCGGTTTTTGTTTGCATGTTCAATTTATGTTTTTTTTCTTTAAAAGCGTTGGCTTATCGGGCGGTTTTTGTCGGGTTTTATTATTTTTAAAGGGTTTGGGTGCATTAGTTATTTGTTCCTGTGATGAAGTAAATCCCTACGGAGCCCAAAAGAATCGGGCGGTGATGATTTAATCCAACTCTGAGGAACTTTTTGTTCTTTTTTTGCGCCTTGCAAAATTGGTTGTTGTTTTGCTGAACATTTTTTAGCTGAATATTCCGCTTGCTTTTCCTATTAGGTTAATTAGCGTTCCAAATATCAGGTAAACGAGTATTATGCATATCGGCGGTATGATGTATTTGCGCCAGGTTTTGTCTTTCGGCTTTAAACCTTCTTTTGCCAAAAAGTAGCTTGTCGTATTCATTGCGTGGTAGTTTATCATAACGTACGGGATGAGGAGCAGCATTACTGGGTTTGCAAAAAAGTATGCCCACCCGTCTCCTATTGCCTGTCCAAGTCCTATGAAAATAATGTATTCCCACGGCTTGTACTCGTATTTGTTTATGAAGTGCCAGGTTACTGAAAAGATTGCTATGTATGCAGGAACTGTGAATGCCAAGTCAATAAGGTAGTTTGTAATTATCTGCGCTGCGGGCATTGCTTGAGTTACTTTAAGCGCGGAGTTTACGGGGTTTGAGAGCATGTAAAATCCTTCCACTGCGCAGGCGAATATTACTGAAATAAAAATGAATGTTGTTTGTTTTGGCATTTTTTTTGTTGTTTTAAGTAAGTATGGGTATGCGATTATCTGGACTCCAATGAATCCTATTATCAGTGCGTGGGTTATATTGTCAGGACTTGCTCCGCCTGAAAGAAATGATACTATGAATACAATTATTGCCCAAGTGATGTAGATTATCAAAGGAGTGCCAAGTATTGGTTTTTGCATTTGAATAGAAATGGGTTTTGTTGTTTTTATTGATTTGTGTTCTCGGTTTTGCTTTCGGATATTTTCTGCTGGGTTATTGTCATCACTACTTTTTCAAGCGTGGTGAGTCTGTCGTTTAGTAAGTCAATTTTTTTGTTAGTCGCGCTTATCGCTCCTTTGAGAACTAAATGGTTTTCTTTTATTCCCGTCAAGTGTTCTACAATTACTTCCGGTTCTTCATAAACAGCGTCTGTTGGGTTCGCGAATCCTTTTTCTTCTCCTCTTCTCGGCTTTGCCGCAGAGATTAGTATGTTTGCTATTATGAGCGCCATTATTAGTATTACGAGGAATACGAATATCATGTTTTTTCACTTAAATATTCCCTCTGCTTGATAATTATAAACCTTGCAGTAGGGGGTTATTCTTTTCGGATTTTTGCCCGGCTTGTTTTTTTGAGTGGGAAGATTAAAAAGAAGGTTAAGCGGTATATTTATGCATGATTAAGCTTGAAAGAACATTTTTGGCGAAAACGATTCCGAGTCTTATTAGGTGCAAGAAGATGGAGATTCTTGATATTTACATTCCTTCTTATTTTGACTATCCGAGGATAAGAATCAGGGAGCACGGGGACATTTATCAGATTACAAGAAAGTATGAAGTTGAGGAGGATGATCACTCAAAGCTTCTTGAAGAAACTATTGCGATTACTGAGGGAGAATTTGGCGCGCTTGAAAAGGAAGTTAAGGGCAAGAGGGTGCATAAGTTCAGGTATTATTATAACTTCAAGGGAAGGGTTGCCGAGATTGACATTTTTAGGGGCGACTTGCAGGGGCTTGTGCTTATAGGGTTTAAGTTTAGCAAGGAGTCTGAAATGTTTGCTTTTAAGATGCCTGATTTTTGTCTTGCGGAAGTGACTGACAAGGAGTTCATCGCGGGCGGGATGCTTTGCGGAAAGTCGTACAAGGACATTGAGAGGCACCTTGCGCAGTATAATTACAAAAAGATTTTCTGCAAGTAATTTCTTGTTCTAAAAAGTCCGCGGTTAATCAGCGGTTTTTTTTTTATTTTCCGTAAAAGAGTTTTTGAAAGTTTTTTTCATGTTGCTTTTCAAGCTCTTGGGGGGAGATGGATTTTAGTTCGGCTGTTTTTTTTAAAATTTCGGGGATTTTTGAGGGATTTGCTTTTTCTCCGTTGAATCTTATTGGAGAATCGGTTTCAAAGAGGAGGTTCTCAATTGGAAAGCTTGCAATATTTTTTTGAACTTCGGGGTTATTGAGCGTGTTTATTCCTGTAGATATGTAGTACCCGCTTTCTACTGCTTGTTTCATTAGTTTTTTTGAGTCAACAAATGAGTGAAGGAGCGCGTATTTTGCGCCTTCTTTTTGGAGCTGTTCGAGGACTTGTCTTTGGGCGAAGCGCGAGTGGAGTATGAGGGGCTTTCTTGTTGCGTTTGAGAGTTCAATAAAGAGCGAAAGTATTCTGCCTTGTTTTTGTTGTTCTTCTTCTTTTACGCAGTATTTGTAGTCAAGCCCCACTTCGCCTATCGCTATTGCGTTTTTGATGTTGGCTTTGAAGAAGTAAAATGCTTTGTCAAGTTCTGTTTCGTTTAATTCTACGGCGTCAAGAGGGTATAGTCCGATGGCGGGTTTTATCAGGGAGTATTTTTGGGCGAGTTCGAGGTTTTTTTCGTTTGAAGGGAAGCTTGTCGCGCAGGAGATTATTTCTTTAATGCCTGTTTGGGGTGCGTTTTTGAGCGTGAGCGCGAGTTCTTCTTCTGTCATGAGGTCAAGGTGGGTGTGGGCATCGTAGTACATACTGTCGAAGTGTTTCAAAAGTAATAAAAAGAGGTTTTTTCATATATTGCCTATGGGCGCGGAGTTTGGAGAGAAGAAAATCGGTTCCGGAATGCTTGTTTTAATCATTGCAGTGGTTCTTGCGCTGATGGTTATTACTGCGGCAAGGCAGGACAATACTTCTCCTACGGGGATTGATTCGAATTATTTTAGCAGCGCGTCTTCGTTTTTTTCTTTTGGGGACTCTAATAAATCCGGGGGCGCGTTAAAGCCTGAAGTTAGCACTGTTGAAGTTTTTTTTTGTCCTATGGATTCGTGCGCGAATCACTTGATTTCTAAAATTGATTCTGCCAAGTCTTCTGTTTATGTGGCTATTTATTCTTTGACTCATGACGGGGTCGCGGATGCTTTGAAGAAGGCGAAGGACAGGGGCGTTGAGGTTAAGGTTATTTTTGACAAGGATCAGAGCATGAATGATGCGAGCGATGATGAGTACTTGGCGCAGGGTGGCGTCTTGGTTTCGTTGAGGAACGGCAGGGGCTATATGCATAACAAGTATACTATTATTGACGGGGCTTTTGTGGCTACGGGTTCGTTTAATTATTCGCAGAATGCGGATACAAAGAATGAAGAGAATTTGGTGTTTATTGAGAATTCTGAAATTGCTAAGAGGTACAAGGCTGATTTTGACAGGATTTGGGACCTCTCTGACAGGGCGCAGTGAGGGCGGGCGTGTTTTTGATGGCTGAAGTGTATAGACCGGCTGAGGATTCGTGGCTTCTTGAAGAGTGTATATTAAAGGAGAATCTTAAGGGGAAGAAGTGTCTTGATATCGGGTGCGGGAGCGGTATTCAGTCTGTCGCAATGGTTAAGTCCGGCGCGAAGGAAGTTGTTTCTGTTGATGTTAATGAGACTGCGCTTTCTGAAACGAAGGCTTCTGTTGAAAAGTTTTTATCAGGGCTTGAAAAAAACCAAACCCAAATTGTTGGACAAACTGTTTCTTTCTCCGTTTTAGAAAGTAATTTGTTCTCAAAAGTGAGCGGAAAATTTGATTTTGTCGCATTTAATCCTCCGTATGTTCCTTCTGACGAGATTAAGTGGAGCGATCTTGACGGCGGCGAGAATGGAAGGGAAATTATTGACTCTTTTTTGGAAGGGGTGGGAAAGCATCTTTCTGACAAGGGCGTAGTGCTTCTTCTTCTTTCTTCGCTTAACAAAGTTGATGACGTTTTTGATATTCTTTCAAAGAAGGGTTTTAGGGTGGAGAATATAGGGAAAAAGAAGTTGTTTTTTGAAGAGCTTGTTGTTTTGCGCGCCGAGAAATGATTTTCAGTTTTTTCCTTGAATTATTCTTTTTTTAAGCTTTCTGATTCTAATTAGTTCATGCCTTCAAATGCATCAGTTGAGTATGGGCTTGCGCAGAAGAAGTATTATGCTGCAAAGACTCCTGAAGAGAAGCTTGTCGCGCTTCTTGAAATGAAATCCGTTGCTCCCAGCCATAAGGGTGCGGAGAATTTGAGGTATGATTTGAATAAGAAGATTGCCGAGTTAAAGTCGGAGATTGAGAGGCAGAAGTCTCACGCTGCTAAAAAGGGCGGGGGCGCTGTTTCGATGTATGTTCAAAAGGACGGCGTTGGGCAGATTGTTATTGCAGGCTTGCCGAATACCGGAAAGAGCTGGATGTTGAATAAGCTCATAGGCAAGGAAGTTGCTGAAGTTACTCCTTATCCTTTTGCGACTAAAGAGCCCGTTCCCGGAATGCTTAATTATGACGGGGCAATGATTCAGATTGTGGAGCTTCCTGCGCTTATTGAGGGTTCTTCTGAAGGAAAGGCGCAGGGGCGGGAAATTATGGGAGTTATTAGAAACGCCGATGCGGTTTTGTTTGTAGTTAATTCAGATGATGACAAGAAGGTTCTTGTTGATGAGCTTGCCAAATCATATATTTACATTAACAAAACCCGCCCGCCGATTTCTGTTAAGGTTTCTTCTTTTCCAGGGATCCAGATTTCTGGAAAGGAGCATCTTGCTTTTTCCGCTGAACAGCTTGAGCAGTATTTGAAGAATTCCGGTTATCAGAACGCGCAGGTGATTGTTTCTGGAAAGATTAACTCTCTTGGAGAGGTTTCGGAAGCGATGAATGAAAAGATTTGCTATAAGCAGGCGGTGTTTGTGAATCCTTATGAAGTAACTGACCATTCTTTGGTTGATTTGAAGGATAAATTGTTTTTGATGCTTGACAAGATTCTTGTTTTCACCAAGCGTCCGGGGCATGACGCTGACATGAATGAGCCGCTTGCGCTTGTGAAGGGCTCTACTGTTCTTGATGTTGCAAAGCTTTTGCACAAGGATTTTGCGAAGAATTTGAAGTTTGCGAAGGTGTGGGGTTCTACAAAGTTTGAGGGGCAGAGAGTGGGTCCGGAGTATGTTTTAAAGAATAAGGATATTGTTGAAATTGCTGTGTAGCAGTGCGGGTATTTTTTTATTTTTCTCTTTTGGGCTTGTCGTTCTTTTAGCTTATTTAAGATTGTTGTTCTTTTAGAATTTATTTCTTATCTCCTGTTCCTTTAACGTCCCCGCCTTTTCCTTTTCTGAAGAATAAGTATCCGGCTACTATGAGGACTACTACTCCTATCAGTACTATGAGCTGGTAGTTGGGTCTTTCAATATTGAATTTGAATGTTTTTTCAAAGTAGTGGGGAGTGTTTGCGTCAAAGTATCCGTATGCTATTGTTATTTGCTGTTCTCCGATTGCTTTTTGCGGGGCGATTGCTTTGAATTTTTGCTTCATTTCGCCTTTTGGGGATATTATGTCTTCTCTTATCTGCTGGGTTATTACTTCAAATCCCTGCGGGGCAATCATTTCAGCGCTTACTCCGTAAATCGGCTTGTCGTTTCCGTTCGTCAGGATGTATTCAATTTCTATCTCATCGTTTGAGTTCACTGTTCCTCTTTTCACTGTTGTTTCAATTGTTACCGCGTCTTTTCTTGTTTCAATCATAGTTACTGATGCTGTGTTGAGTTCTGACACTTTTCCGTAGTAAGTGTAAATGTTCGCGCTTGGATTTTTTGTCTGGGTGTTTTTTATCTTGACTATTATCTGCTTTGCTTCGTTTTGCTTGAGCGAGTCTATTGTTTTTAAAAAAGTCGGGGATTCCTGCTGTCCTTCATAAAACACAATTCCAGGGTCGCCCTGTATTCTCACAGCAATGTCTTTAATCTCGATTTCCGAATCGTTCATGAGTTTTACTGTAAGGAGCGCGACTTCGTTTTCGCCCAGTATTTTTTTGTCAGTTGAAGTGCTTGCGAGGATTTGAGCGTTTGCGTTCATTCCGAGTAGGAGCACTGCTGTAAGCATTGCTAGTGCGAGCGTCATTTTATTCGTATTCTGGAGCATCGTATTCCTCCGGTTTTTTCTTTTTCTTTAAAAATAATTTTTCAACAATAAATATTATAACTATTGCAGCGATGAGTCCGCCTATTGCTTTTATTATCAAATCCTGCGAGTTGTCCTCTATTGGCATTACTCCGTCAGCCATTATTTGTTCAATGTTTTTTTTCGCTCTTGTGGCAAAGTCCTTTGCCTTTTCGTACTCTGCGGTGCTGTACCTGCTCTGAGCGGAGCTCCAGTTTATTTTCAGGGCTTCAACAGCGTCCTGGTTTTTCCACTGGGTTACATTATCTTCGGATAGGATTGCGTTGCTTGCGTTTTGGAGTGTGGTGAAGCTCTTGTCAAGCTTTGCGAGGCTCTCGTTGTATCCGTAAATTACTTTCCATGCCTCGTTTCTGTTTTTTCTTGAGGCTAGCGTTGACGCGTAGCTGTCGCTGTTTTTTGAATCAGTAAATATTGCTTCAATTGCAGTTCTTAGCTGAACGCTTTCGTTGAAGAATGTAGGGAGTCTTGCCGCATTCACCGGCATTGACAATAATTGCAGCAGGCTTCTCTTCTGGTCTATTGTGAGCTGGTTTGTTTCAAGGCTTCCTATTCCCTGGCTGAGGGTTTTCAGCCTGTTGTCAAGCTCTGTGTAGCTGTTTTTTAGTTCGCTGATATTGTCAAAGTATGCTTTGTATGCGTTTTCGTATTTTGTAACCTCGTTTGCGTCAGGGCTTGTGAGAAAGTCCTGTTCTAGTTTCATTGATGTTTGCACCTGCGTGCTTATGTCTTTTGCCATCAGAGCTGTTTCTTCGCTGAGCGCCTGCGCTTCGTTTGCTTTTGTGGCGAGTGTTTTTGCTTCTGCGTCCGTTGCTCCGAGTTTTGTTAGTTCTGTTTCAACGGTTATTACTTGGTTCATGAGTGTTGTGAAGTCATTAGCCCAGTCATTCATTGAGTTTTGGGTGGAGTATGAGAATGGCCAGCTTGCCGCGCTCGTGCCGTTTTTGAGGCTGTCTGTTTTTGTGTAAACGATTGTTGTTTTTATGAGTTCTCTTATTCCGAGGTCGTTTGAGTAAATTTCTCCAGTTTGGTTCTTTATCGGAATGTAGCAGTTTACCTTTGAGTTGCTTTGCGCCGCTACTATGATGAATTTTTCAGAGTTGTATGTAATCATTTCTTTTGCCACTGACGCGCTTTCCCCGCTTGATAGGTAGTTGTTCTGCACTGTAGCGATTGCTATTGCTTCGTCCGCAGAGAGGGCAAGCGCCATTGCGGCGGTTAGAATCAGGACTGCGCATAACGCCGCGATTCTGAATGCTTGTTTCATGTATTAGTGAAGGTTTAATTGATATTAAAGGTTTCCTTTTCGGCTGGATTTTGTTATTAGGGGTGTTTTTTATTTCGCGGTTATTGTTGTTTCGTTGGCATTGAACCTTATTTCGAGTATATTGTGCATTGCTTTTAGTTCTGTTGTAAAGCTTTCAAGCGATTTTGGGGCTGTTGCCGATTTTATTGGGTCTTTTAGGCTTAGCGCAGCGTCTTTTTTTGCCTTCCAGACAGCTGAATTGAAGTCAATAATGTCTTTTGTATTTATTGTGCTTGTAATTCCAGCAGGGGTTGGGAATGACTTGTCCATTACCCTTTCGTTAAAGAGCTGGTTGTAAATAAAGTAACTCATTGCGGGCGTTATTGGGTATAATAGTTCAAGGAGTGTTCGTATTGAGTCTCTTAGCGTCTTTACAGCGGCGTTTCTCTGCGCTTGAGTGAATTTTACTATTGGGTCGTTGTTGTACGCTCTTCTCTTTACTGTTTCAACGTAGTGGGATGCGAATTCGTCCCTGATGAAATTAATTATTCGAACTACCGGGTTGTGGAAGTCGTAGTTTGAGTAACCTGCTTTTGCTTCTTCTATTAGTTTGTCTATTTCAGCGAGCGCCCATTTGTCTATTTCCATTAGTTCAACGTTTTTCTCGTCTTCTTTTGTGTATTCAAACATGGATATGAATTTTGAAACGTTCCAGAGTTTTTCCATCATTTTGCCCGCGTTTTCTATTCTCTCAAAAGAGCATCTAAAATCAGTCCTGTCAAGGTTTCCTTCTATTGCGCACCATACTCTAAAAGGGTTTGCGCCGTACTTTTCAAGCACTTTGTGCGGGTCTATTGAGTTTCCTTTGCTTTTGCTCATCTTGTAGCCCTGCTCGTCTACTATGTGGAAGTGTATCCAAGCGTCTTTGAATATCGTTTTTCCTGTGAGTAAGTAATCCTTCAATAGGGTGTAGTAGAGCCATGTTCTTACTATTTCTTTTCCCTGCGGGCGGAGACTGCATGGCGTGTTTTTGCCAAAAAACTCCGGGTACCTCTCGTATCCTAAAATGTATAACGGCGAGATGCTTGAATCAAACCAAGTGTCAAATACTCTCTCGTCTCCTCTGAATTCTTTTCCTCCGCATTTTGGGCATGTTCCTTTGTATTCTTCTTTCCACGGCTGTACGTATTTTCCTTTTTCCGCAAGGGCTATGTTGCCGCATTTTTTGCAGTACCATGCGGGAACTTCAGTAGCGTAGAATCTTCTTCTTGTTATTGGCCAGTCTATTGATACCGAGTCAATCCAGTCAAGGAGTATCTGCCTTGATTTTGGCGAGTAGATATTCACTTCCTGGGCTATTCTTCTCATATCGTCCTTGAATTCAACTTGTTTCAAATAATATTCAGGCATTTCTATGAATTCAATTGCGGCTCCGCTTCTCTCGCTGACAGGGGTTCTGTGCGCCGCGGTTGGAGTCATTTTCTTTAACAATCCGCTTGCCTGCATTGCTTCAACTATTTTTTTTCTTCCTTCTGCGATGGTTAGTCCGTTCAAGTCTCCTGCGTTTTCGTTTAGCTTTCCGTCCTTGCTTATAGCAACTTTTGCCGTGAGTCCTTGTTCTATAAAGAATCTAATGTCTGTAAGGTCTCCGTACGAGCACATCATCATTATTCCGGTGCCTTTATCCATCTCCGCCGCTGGGTGTGCTATGCATGGAACTTCTTTATTGAAGTAAGGGGTTATTAGTGTTTTTCCTTTCAAGTGCTGGTATCTCTTGTCTTCCGGGTTGAATATTACCATTCCGCATGTGCATACAAGTTCCGGGCGTGTTGTTCCGATTATTACTTCTTCGTTTGTGTCCTTCACTTTGAATGCGATGTCGTGGAAGAATCCTGGGCGGTCTTCGTAAATTATTTCCGAATCAGCTACAGTGGTTTGGAGTTTTGGGTCCCAGTTAACTACTTTGTTCGCTTCGTATATGAGTCCCTTGTTGTATAAGTCAATGAATGTGGATTGCGTTATTGTCCTGTATGAGGGCGAATCCGTTTGGTAAATGTCTCCGAGTTTTTCTCCTTCTTCCCATGACGCAAATCCAATTCCGCATTTGAAGAATGAATCAACGCTTTCGCTCGTTGTTTCGTTTAATAGTTTTCTGCATGCGTTGAGAACATCTTCTCTTTTCATTT
>CAZJAE010000017.1:0-11605 GCA_964544205.1 uncultured archaeon | reverse complement strand
CAAGAGCAGCAATTAACACAAGCACAAGCATTACAACCACAGTAGCCAAACTAAAACCTAACAGCTTGTCTTCCTGAGGCGCCGACTCACTCTTATGCTCATGATGAGCAGAATGATGAGCTTTATGTTCTTTACTCATATACATACCTCCACAGAGTAACTTTAAGACCACTTGCTACTGTTCAAGTCGCAAGCAGGATTAACACCACCGCTGCTGGAAATAACCGCGCCCGTAACGGGATCCTTCCCAGTCAACTGATTCAACTCGCACGCAATATTAGCGTCCGGACCATTACAATTACCAAAAGCAACCCAATTATACACCGCAACACCGCCCACCCAAGCAGACCACACAAGCGAAACAATCATCGCAATAGTAACAATCATCGACAAAACCTCAAAATGCTTAAACACAAAACCCCCAAAAGGCTTACTCACCTTCGCAAGCTTAGAAGTAACCTTCATCTTCATCTTCTTATCAAAAGAAGACGAACACTTCCTCAACGTCGCTTTCCTAAAAACACAATCAGACGCTTCCAAAAAATAAGCCCTATACCGCGCCGAAAAAATACCCAAAACAGCAAAAACAAACAAAGCAATAAAACAAATCATTCAACTACAACCCCGAAAAACTACTTAAAAACCTGAAAAAAACTGGACAAAAATGTTTAAAAACAGAGGCAAAATGTTCCCCAAAAACCCACAAAAAACGCCAAAACAACAACAAACGCAAAAAATACAACCAAAAAGTTGAACTCTAAGCAACTTCAAACATAATAATCCCCCAAACAGCAATCAATACATGGAAGAACGAATAATACAATACCAAAACAACAACGAAATAGAACCAATAATAATAGAACTAACCCGCCAAAACTTCCTCCTCGTCCAACACACCCCAAAAACCAAAACCCTCCACTTCAAAAAAATCCAACAACCCCCGCAAACAAAACACAAAAGAGGCGAAACAAATGACTAACACACTAACCCAATACGAAACCCAAGCCCGAAAACTAAACCAAGAATACCAAACAATAATAACAAAAATAATCCAAAAAATAAAAACCAAACCAAAAAAAGGTGGAAAATATGCTCACAGTCCTTGAAAACGCATACATAAGAAAAGCCCAAGAAAACCCAAAACTCACAATAAAACACCACAAAATACTCTACACCCTCCTCCACGACAAAAAATACTACGAAAAAGGAGAACTACTCCACCTAACAAACCAATCACTAGAAGACCTAGACGAATTACTAACCGACCTAACCAAAACAGGACTAATCACAGTCGAAGGATGGCTAGTAAAAATAACCGACCACACAAAACTATTCACGGAAGAAAACACCCTAAAAATAACCCCAAAAAAAGCCAAAAAAAGGATTTAAATAAAAAACACCCCCCAAATACATATGCAACCAGAAACACTAGCCCCAATCTTTGGCAACAACACGACAAAAGCAGCCATCATCCAAACACTAACCGAAAAACCCTACACAATAAAAGAACTACACTCAAAAATCCAAAAAACCACAAGCAAAAACATAACCTACCAAGCACTACACAAAGCAGTCAAAGAAATGCTCACAGACGAAATACTAGAAAAACAAGGAAAACAAATAACAATAAACAAAGGATGGGTTGAAAAATTATCCAAACTAACTGAACAACTAAAAGAACAAAAAGTACCCAATAATAATGCACCCCAAATAAGAAAATTAGAGTACCATGATTTTTCAGAATTTGGAAAAGCAATCCTTTGCGAGTGGGCAAAAATCCCAAATCCGCAGAACCTTACAAGTTTTTGTTTCATTAACCATGCATGGCCATTAATAAGTATGAATAAGGATGATTGGGCCAGGTTCAAAAAGCTTTTTAACAAAAAAGAATTTTATGGACTGATTAAAAACGACACACCCCTTGACAAAGCCTTTGAAAAGCCATTTGAGACGCTAGGAAAAAGAGTGTTTTCAGCACCATTTATGAACATCGATTATGATTCAGTAATAATTGGAGACACAGTAACACAAGTATATTTTGATAGCCAGTTTAGAAAAGAACATGACCTATTGTTTAAAAGATTTGCACAGCTTGATGAAAACGCATTAAGTGCATTATCGGATCAATTTTTAATAAAAAAGACAAGAATATTGGCATTAATAATAACCGATTCTGCACTCGCAAATCAAGGTAGACAAAATGCGCAAGCCCTTATTGAAAGAGCAAAAAAGCACAAACATACTAATATTAACTAAAAATGTGTTAGAATCATAACGAATGGGATTTTATGGTTTTTGAAATAAAGATTGGCACAAGCCAAAATTGGGATGCAAATATTGCTGCTGATGAAATCATTAAAAGTTCAATTAAACAGCTTAGCAACCCCCCAACATTTTTACTCCTTTTTAGCACAATTCATTATGAACCAAAAGATGGTTTTAGAACAATACTTAATAAAATTTATGCAAATGTTCCAAAAGACACAAAATTAATTGGAGGTACTGTGGCGGGATTCATGAATAATTCAGGTTGTTACACCCAAGGAATCACCTTGCTTGCAGGATATTCTGATGAAGTTGAAATACAAACTGGTATTGGAAAGAACACGAAACGAGATCCAAAAAGTGCAGCAATGACTTGTGCTCACCAAATAACGAGCAAAATTAAAAGAGAATGGAAAAATAAGTTCCTGTTAAACTTTGTTGCTAGTGGAATAATACTCCAAGTACCTTTTGTTGGGAATAGAAAAATACTAAAAATCCCAAATGCTCTAAATTCAATCGTTGCCCCAGCATTGACTATTGTAACTAAATATTTTGGGCGTGGATTAGGCAGAGAAGATGAAGTACTTGAAGAACTTGTGAAAAGTTTAAATGGATTTTCAATTGTCGGTGGTTCCACTCTTGATGATAACAAATGGGAACGAGCATATCAATTTTTCAACAACTCAATAGAGAAAGATTCTGTTGTGGCAATGGCAATTTTAACAGACTCTGATGTTCAAATTCAATCAACGCTAGGTCTTAAACCCACAGGAATAAAGATTAATGCAAACAAAATTGGATTGTACTCTTCACTAATTAATAAGATTGACAATACCGATGCCACTACCCAACTATTCAAGAAATTAAACTGGCCAAAAGAATATTTGAACGAATCATTACACAGGAAAACATTGTATTACCCATTTGGATATATAAAAGGCAACCAGTTATGCTCACGAGTACTTGCATTAGTAGTTGGAGAGAATTTAGTTTTCACAAACCGAATAAACCACGAGATGGAACTGTATACTTCTTCAGGACAGTCATTAATTAAGTCAATCGAACCCCACTTAGAACAAAACTCAGACAAGTTTGAATTACACATCGCATGCTGCGCAACTTTAGAAGCACTCGGCAGAAATATTTTCAAAGTACATTCTAAGATAAAGGAAAAGAAACTTGATAACCCGTTTTTGTTAATATTCTTATCTGGAGAAGACGCATATAGCCCAGGAAAAGAACTTGTTCGATTAAATGAAAGTTTTAATTCAGTAAAAATTATTTAATGCTTTTTAAGTTAGAAGTAGCTAAGTCCAGCAATTTATTTTTGGATAACTTTCGCAAATCTTGAGGACGTATTATTCCAGAGCTTAACAAAAATAACGCTGAAGCACGCATCTTATCATTGTATTTAAATGCAGTCAGCATACTTTTTTGCAACTCTTTATTCTCAAAAAATCCAGGCAAGGCACTATTGAGCATACTTTTAAATTTAAAATCCGATATCCCCCCACCGTTTTTTAGCATGCTGCCTGCAGTAAATCCAGCAATAAAAGAAGGCAAAAAACCTTCAATAAATGGTTTAAAATTATGATTTGCTGAGTCCCCAACAAAAATAACATTTGAATAAACCCATTTTTTTAGCGTGTCACCAAAGGCAGCCTTTTTGCTTTTATCCTTTAATATTTGCATATCTTTAAGTTGTCGCTTGACTTCAGGTAGTAACACAAATTTATTAAAGACCCCCTTCATTTGGACAGTAGGCATTATGCACCCAACCCCAACATTCGCAACATATTTTGATTTTGGAAAAATAAACCCATACCCAGATGGGGCAAAGCCACCCAAATATATCTGTTCATAATTAAGGTAATCCAAGTACTTACTCCTTATTTCATAATTAATTATTTCACCTGTAATTTCAGGGTTTGTCTTCATCTTTAGCAATTTGCGTACTTTAGAGTCAACCCCGTCAGCCGCCACCACATATTTTGGAACAACCACTTGCTTTTTACGTTTTGTAAAGAAGATCACTTTGTTTACACCCCCATTTCTCCCAGTTGTGATTGAGGAAAGAGTCGAATTAAAAAAGAATCTTATGTTATTACTTTTTGCTTTTTTATAAACAAATTTTTCAATTTTTCCACGATTTACTGAGTAACCTCTCCAAATTGGACCAGTCTTCTTTAACCATTTGTCACCCATAAAAAATGCAACCCCTGCAACAGGCCATTCAAGAAGTTCTTTTGGCAGCTTTACCGGTAATAAATCAACAAAATATTTTCCAACCCCTTCTGCACAATGTATTGAGGTTCCTGCGGAATGCTTCTTTTCAATGCAAATTACTGATAAACCACTTTTTGACAAAGCTGATGCTGCACCTAACCCCGCAGCACTTAACCCAACAATTAAAACATCACACTTAATTTCAAGCATATTAATTGTAAAACATTATACATATATAAACTTGATTTAATTAAATCAACTTTGTCGCTAAGTTAATAGCTTTTCCCGGTCTTCTTAGTATTGCTGTTATTATGTGTTTTATTTCGTATTCGTCTGAGTCTATGAGGGCGTCGAGGTGTTGTTTTTCGTTGAGGTAGTTTGCTGTTTCTACTAGGAAGTTGTAGTCTGCGTCTGTGAGTTTGTCGTAGGCTTTTCTAAAGTTGATTATGCTTGTTTCGCTTCCGAGTTCTTTGTCTAGTCTTGTCGAGTATGATTGGAGAGCGTTTGTGTTTGCCCCTTTTGAGATTATTTCTTCGGCAAGGATTTTGCCGGAGCGTATTGCTGGGTTTACCCCGTATGCGAATACCGGGCTCATGGTGCGCGCAGCGTCTCCGACGAACGCGGTGTTTCCTTTTATTCTTGCAGTGGTTTTTGAGATTGTTCTTTCGCCTCCGTTTTGTTTTATTGTTTTTGAGCCGAGCATTATTCCGTAGAGTTCTTGGTTTTCTTTTATGAATTCTGAGTAGAGTTCTCTTATCGGGCGTTTTATGAGGTTTTTGTTTACTACAAGCATGCTCATTCCAAAGTTTTTGGACACTTTTCCGACGAAAAAGTACCCGCCTGGAGCGTATGCTGAGTCGAAGAATATTGCGGTTGTCTTGTCTTCCATTCTTAGTCCGGATACGAGCGCGCCGAATCCTTGTATTTGGGTTTTATTTGTCTCGCTTATTCCAAGCATGTCCATGAAGTAATTGTCGCTTCCTGTCGCCGCAACCACTATTTTTGGTTTTATTGCGAGGAGCTTTTCTTTTGACTCGACTATTACCGAGTTTATTGTTTCGCCGTTCGTTTCAAGTTTGTGTATTCTTGTAGCGAACATTAAATTGACTTTGTTTCTTTTCATCGCGTTCATTACCGAATAGTCAAGGGATTTTTTTGACTTTCCCCTTAAGAAGAACAAGTCGTGGACTTTTGACACGAAAACAAACTTGTCGTTTGGCGAGAACCAGATTGACTTGTTGGTTTTTGCAAGAACAGAAAGCTTTAGTTCTGAAACTATATCCGCTATGCCTTTGTTTTCAGTAATATCAATTTTTTCTGTGTGGGCTGAACCCGGAAACTTTCCCGCGTCGATACAGATTACTTTGAATCCTTTTTTAGCGAGTTTTGCCGCGCACACTCCGCCGGCTGGCCCGGCTCCGACTACAAGCACATCGCAAACAAGTTCTCTCGCCATTTTTTTCGCCTTTGGTTAATTAAAACGATGAGCCTTCTTCTTTTCTGTCAATAATCATTTTTACTTTCCTTTTAGTATTCTCTACTTCAACATCAATCAAACCCATGTTTGCAAGCGATGGGATTATTACAAGCAAAGAGAATGTCTGGCTGATTGGAGCAAATATTATTGTGTATTCTCCAAGTTCGAAGTACAGCCTGTCGATTTTGTAAAGATAAAACTTGTTAATTATGGGGAATATTTCGTTAGTAGTGCTTTTTACAAGGTTCCACAAATTAACATCCTTGACTTTAAGCCCTTCAGGGATTACTCCCCCAAGTCCCTGCTTTGCGAGCATGCATGCAAGCACGTCGTCCATCTTGAGCAAGTCGCCAAGAACTACTAAAACCTCTTCTTTTTTGCCCATAATCAGCAACTATTAGGCAACTTTGTGGTAATAAAACTTTCTCTTCGTGCTTAAACTCTTGCTTAGTATCATTATGACAGCATAACCTATGTCCCAAGCGAGGAATGCAAAGAAAAACACTAACGGGAAGAATCCCAAAAGCGCAAAGGCCAGAACAGCTATTTTCATAATAAACCTGAATTCGAAGAACAAGTGAATGTATTTTCCAAAAGGTTTGTAAGAGTGGTACACGTTCTTTGAATCAACCCAGTCGTTCCCAATCTCGTCAAGAATCCCTGCAATTGAAATCAAAATCAACGGTATCGGGAGCAGGAAAATAAAGCTAAACGCGTTAGGATCCATAAAGAAATAAGCTGTGTAAACGCAAAGCACAGCAACTATGAACGCAAGGTTGTCAATCTTACCCTTAACAATAACCCCTACAATTATTGCAGTGAGAATCATTGCAGAAGCAGGATCAAGAACCATTATATAAGCCCAAAAAATTGCTGTCAAAGGCGAGAGCGCAAACGCAATCGCCTGCGGGAAAGTATTCTCGTCAAAAGCATCATCAATAAACTTAACCGCAGCGCCGATTAGAAAATAAGACAAGATAAAAAAAAACGCAATAAAGAACGGATTTTGAGTAATCAGTGTCTCGGCAAGGAAAGACAATTAAAACACCTAAAAATGAAAATCAAATCTCTGACTCTTTAATCGTTACTCCGCCGCCCTCAAGCGCGTACGGAATAGTCTGCTTAGAATGATCAGTGTAACGCATTTTTCTGATTAATAAACTCCTCAAATCAACAGAACCAACGCCGACATAGTGCAGAACCAAAACACCATCCGCGATGAACTCGCTCACACCATCCGCGCTGAGAGTCTTTTCGTCTTCCGGAAGCTCAGTAGTAAGCATAGTAGTAACGCCGTACTTTTTCACTTCCTTAAACAACTTGTAAAGAACATTCTTATTCCAAATCTCTTCCGACCTCGGAATAGGATTAATAGTCTCGGCAATCTGAACCATGGAAAAAGTATTCCCGTCAGCAATCCCAGACAATAAAAGATTATCAACAAGAGTAGTCAAAGAATCAACAACAATCCTCTTAGGCTTAAACTCAGTAATCACGTTATTCAAAGTCTCAGGGAATTTTGAGCCCCCAGTAATATCATAATACCAAATCTTAATCAAACCCTTCTGCTCAAGATCGCTAAGCTTCCAATTATAAGCCCCGGCCTGCTTATAGAGCTCTTCCTTGTTCTGCTCAGTAGAAATGTAAAGCCCCTTCTCTCCAAAAAGAGTAGCGCCGTTAACCAAAAACTGCAAACAAAAAGTAGACTTACCAGTTCCAGCCCCGCCAGAAATCAAAACAGTATTCCCGTTAGGAAAACCGCCATTCATCGCCTTGTCAAGCCCCTGAATACCAGTCTTAGTCCTAATTATTTCTTGCAAAGGCATTTTGCTCACTTCAGTAATTAGTAAAAAGAACTAGTATTTAAAGATGACTATTAAACCAAAAAAGTTGACGAGATGCTCGAGTCATGAATCAGGGAAAAAAACTGCAATTAACTTGTTTTAATAATTTAGTCTTTCTTTTCAGGCTTCATCTGCGGGAAGAATATTACGTCCCTTATTGTCGCTGAATTAGTCAAGTACATTACGAGACGGTCTATCCCAAGCCCAAATCCGCCAGCTGGAGGCATCCCGTAGCCGATTGCGTCCAAAAAATCATCATCAAGAGGATGGTTTTCGCCCTTTGCCCTGCCCTGGTCTTTTTGCTCTTCAAAAAACTGTCTCTGAAGAATAGGGTCGTTTAATTCAGAATAACCATTTCCAAGCTCTCCGCCAAGAACATAAACTTCAGTTCTTTCAATAAGTTTCTTTGGATCTTCTCTTGAAGGCTTGCACAATGGAGTTGTTTCCTTTGGATACTCAAGCACCCAAGTAGGCTGGATAAGGTCTGCTTCGTAAAAGTGGTCAAATAATTCCGCAACAACAAGACCCCACTTCTTTTCATCAGCATTAATTTCAAGCCCTTCTTTTTCAGCAATTTCAAGAAGCTCCTCAAGAGACATTTTATTCACATCTTTTCCAAGCTTTGCATTTACAGAATCAATCATTTTGATTCTTTTCCACGGCGCTTTGAAGTCAATTTCTTTCCCCTGATAAGTAACTTTTGTAGTGCCATTAACTTTCATTGCAACAAACTCAACCATTTTTTCAGTAAGATTAATCATGTCATTTAATTCAGCATAAGCCCAGTAATACTCCGACATTGTGAACTCCGGATTGTGAGTCTTATCAACATCCTCGTTTCTGAAATTCTTGCAGACAGTATAAACCTTTTCATACCCGCCGACAAGGAGCCTCTTTAAGTAAAGCTCAGGAGAAATACTCAAATAGAAAGTCGATTTCCAAGCGTTTGAAACAGTAGTATAAGGCCTTGCTGATGCTCCGCCGTAGTTTGGCTGAAGAGTTGGAATCTCAACTTCCATGAACCCCTGCGAATCCATGTACTCTCTCCAAGCAGAAATTATCTTTGAGCGCTTAGCAAAGGTTTCTCTAACCTCTGGATTCATTATCAAATCAATATACCTTTTCCTCTGCCTAATCTCAATATCCTGCAAGCCGTGGAATTTTTCAGGAAGAGGCAAGATGCTTTTGCACAAAACCTGAAGCGAGTTAACCAAAATACTTAACTCCCCTCTTTGAGTCCTGTAAACCTTGCCTGATCCGCCCACAATGTCTCCCACATCAACAAACTCCATCAAGTCAAAAACTTCTTTTGGAGTAATATCCTTTTTCATGAAGAACTGTATTGTTCCTTTTGCATCAGCGACTTTGAAAAACGCAATAGCCCCAAAAGACCTCTTGGCCATTACCCTACCAGCAATATTAAAATCAGGCCCAGATTCTTCATTCTTCAGCGAGGAAAACTTGGACTGCAAATCAGTCGAATAAGCGCTTATATTGAACTTGTACGGATACGGGTTAATTCCTTTATCCCTAAGCTTTCGTAAATTGTCTTTCTTTGCTTTTACAAGGTCATTATCCATAAGAATAATCATTTTACGTTTAGTTAAAAAAGCTTGGCTTAAATTACGAAAAGAGCAATCCTCAAAAAAGAGGTTGTTTTGGGGCGGGCATTGGTATAAAAACCCCCGAAACGCAAAATTGTATAGGGATATGCTAATGCCCAGAGCTGATTTGTTTAGGAGCGGAGGAATAGCCAAAAAAATGCAGGGCGCAAGGAAACTAAGGCGCGCGCAAAACCCAATCTTTCGCCCGACAGCCGGAATGAACACAAAAACCATGCAAATGGTGCTCAAAAGGTGGACAGAGCGCCAAAGAGCCGAGCTTGTTAAAGAAAAACTCCCGCAAATACTAAGCGACATTAGGGGAAAAAACGGAAAACCAAGCAGGGCAGAGATCAATAGGGCAGTTCAAACCTGGATGAAAAGCGAAGAACACAAAGTGATGTCATATTCAAGAATAATTAAAGGAGCGGATGCGAAAGCAAGCGAAGTAGCCACAAGATTTGCAGGCAAAGGATTAACTGAAAGGGCAAGAAAACTTGCAAAGTTAAATCCAGAATCAGCACAGACTTTTTCAAGACTTTTCAGAACAACAACAATTGATGTGCCTGAAATTAAACTTCACGTCGGGCTCCCAACTGCAATAATTATGTTAAAGCTTGTAAATCAAGCGGGATTTAAACGAGCAAATGTGGCTGTTGCCGTCGTATCGCGAGAAACCCGCCGAATTATGAATAAAAACAAGCAGAACAAAAAACTAGCCGCATACCACAGCGACGCTTTCAATAACATTAGCAGCATATTTTCAATGGCGCACACATTAAGAGAAGTCATGCTAATTGACAAAAGAAACGGGCTTGACGCGGCGATGGATGCAATTAAGGAAAGACAAGAAGCGATTCAAAAACTCAAAACCCACCCAGACGCAAAGAATTACAACGCAGTCATGAAAAGACTTACTTTAGAAATGGAAGAAGGGAAAAGAGAAGCTGAAATATTCAGACAGCAAAATGGGCTTTGATTTTTAACTAGGAAATCTATATAAACAACGGGAACTGGAAGTATTTATGCCACAATTAAAACCAAGATTAACTCCGGCTCAAATTGAGAGACTAAACGAGGCAAGGCAGAAGCTAGGGAAAGGAACCCCCATACTCTACCCTGAAAAGGGAATGAATACAGGAATTCAATTCGCGGTTCTTGAAAGAATGAAACAACAGAAAGAAAGAACGCTTGTTGAAAAACTAAAACACAGAAAAATAAACAACACTAAGAGAAGAATCGTGAGAGAAATGGCGCCGGCATTCGCAAAAATGACTCCTGAAGAAAGAGCGCACACGCGCCCAATGATATTTAGAACGCTGAAAACGGAGCTTGAAAAAGTCCCTTTCCCGGAAAACGCAAAAGAAAGACAACTCATGGAAAGAGTGCTGAAAATTCATAGAAAAAATGGCGGAAAAGGAGTGTACTCTTACGAAAAAGGAATCCTAAAAAGAGGCTCAAAAGTCCAGGCGACAGAAATCACACTAAGACTAGTCACAAGAGAACTCATGGAAGCAGCAGGCAAAGCGGGGCTCACCAGAGAAAGCGCGCTCACGCTTGAAAGAGTGCTGAACAACCAGGGGCACAAAATAAAAGGCACTAAAATAACCATTTACCCTCCAAGAGAAATGCTTTTCATGAAAATGCTTAATGAAATAGGAGAAGCAAGAACCCTCCAGGCCCTGGAAGAAGCTGGAAAAAGAGCAGAGCAAATACAAAAAGAGGCAAACTCTATAGGAAAAACCACAAACTACAGCGACGCTTTTGTAAACATCAGCCAAAAAACAATGGCTGTTGAAATGAGCCTGCAAGTCCACCTCATGAAAAAAGAAGCATTTGTAAGACAAGGCGTTAAAGAGTTTCGCGAAAGACAAGCAGCTATAGAAGAAGCAAAAAAGGCAAGGGCAATTACTCAAGAATACGCGTCAAGACTGTCAAAAGAAAACATGGCGCTGTACATGGAAGTCGGAAAATACGCATTACAAAACGGACTATCAGCAACCGTATTTTCAAGATGAAAAATAATCCAAAAAAAGCCAATAATATAAACAAAAAGTAGCCAAAACAGCCATGATGTAACAAATGATACACTCTGAACCCCAGAGTATTTAATAATCATCAGGACAGCTAATTAATCATGGATGTTAACTTTGTCTGGAGCTTATGATTCTGATTGTAGGCTCACCTCATTA
>CAZJAE010000016.1:0-11822 GCA_964544205.1 uncultured archaeon | reverse complement strand
ACTCCCAATAACCCCATAATAACTTTAAAAACAAGAACGGAGTTGATTATTTGTGAAAGAGAATAAAGAAAGAAATAATGAACAAACAGAAAAGAGTGATGAAATGCATAAAGAAAACGAAGTAATGGTAGACCCATGGGGAAAAGAGCTTGTCCAGGACTACCAAAGACTCATAAAAGAGTTCGGGATGGAAGCATTTGACAACAATATATTCCCTGAGCCAAACCTCCAAATGAGAAGAGGCGTGAACTTTGGAATGCAGGACGGAGAACAAATAGCCAGCGCAATAAAAAACAAAAAACCATTCTACTGCCTCACAGGAATAATGCCCTCAAGCGAAAAAATACACTTAGGAACAGAAACCGTTGTCCAAAACGTTAGATACTTTCAGGACCACGGAGCAGAAACATTCATACTAATAGCAGACGTAGAAGCACAGGCAACAAGAGGAGTAAGCCTTGAAGAAGGAAAAAGAAGAGCGATGGAGTTTCACATCCCGGCATACGTGGCTCTCGGGCTTGACATAAACAAAACAACATTCTACCTGCAAAGCGAGAACAAAAAAGTTTCAAACCTTGCCGCAATATGCTCGCAAAAAATAACCGAAAACGAGTTTAGATCAATTTACGGCTCGCTCCACCCGTCAAAAGTAATGAGCGCATTCACGCAAATGGGAGACATACTATACCCGCAGTTAAGGGAAAGAATGCCTGGAGTAATACCAGTAGGAATAGACCAGGCACCCCACATAAGAATGGTTAGAGACATCGCAAGAAGACTCAAACAGGATTACAACTTCTTTCTGCCAAGCGCAGTATACAACAAGTACACAAGCGCGCTTGACGGCTCGTTTAAAATGAGCAAAAGCTCGGGCGAATTCTCAAAATTCGATATTCCTGAAAAAGACATGAAAGCCGTTGAGAAAAAAATAAACAAAGCGCTCACCGGAGGAAGGGCAACAAAAGAAGAGCAGCGCGCAAAAGGCGGAGAAATAGAAAAATGCATAGTTTATGAGTACTGCAAGAACCACTTCATAAAAGACGACAAGCACCTCTCGCAAATGTACGAAGAATGCGTAAGCGGCAAAAACCTCTGCGGAGAATGCAAAGCAAAATACGGAATACCATCCGCAGTAAAATTCTACGAAGACTTCAACAAAAACTTTGAAAAAGCCAAAAAATCAATAGGAAAGCTTAGATTTGCGGAAGTGAACTAAATGCCGGGAATAAATTCAAACAGAGTGCTCAAACAGCAGAGATTGTTTGAAACGAGACAGAGACTCAACAGGGCGAAAGAAAAAATGAAGAGCGCAGGTCCGAAAATGCACCCTAACGGAAAACACTTCCAACAGCAAAACAGGCTAAGAGACATCCTTGAAAAAGTGCGCCCAAGAGCAATGAAGCCCCAGCAGGAATTCGGAACAGGAGTAGATTACGTATTCGCCGGCAAAAAAATTGATTTCAAATTCGGGTTCGGGACGCTTGGACACGACACGATAAGCGTAAGACTGCTTGGAACAGAACTCCTCAACAAATCAGACTGGACAATGGTGTGCAACGAGCGCGGAGATATAATGATATTCTCGACAAACAGAATAAGGGACTTTGTGGCAATGAACAGAAGCACAATGAAGCAAAACATGTTCCTAAACAAAGGAACATACACGCTCCACAAAATTCCGCTGGGAGAACTCCTTGGGGAAGTCCAATACAAGGCAAATATCCGCTCGGCAAAATCCCTATTAAAAGCGCTTCAAAAAATGAACCGCGTTGATAACCCAAACATGCCCTCAAAACAATTCAGAATCGGAATGCCTACAAAAAAAGAAAGACTAAAAACCGCTCAGGCATTCATGCAGCTTGGCGTGCCCCCGCAAAGACCAAGATTTGACAGAAGAATGGGCAGATGAAAATAATTATAAACCACAAAGAACCTTAGAATGGGTAATGTTTGATAACCCGAACAATGCCTTCCTATTAGAACTATTTTTAGAACACTCCCGCGCCAAAAATTGCAGGAAAATATCATTTCGAAAAAAAATTCCGCAAAAAGTAAATCCGGTGTGCATTGAGCAGAACAAAATGCGCGAAGCATTCATGCAAATCACCCCAAGAGAAATGGAAAGCATAGAAGACACGCACTACGGAGTGGACTACATTTACAGAGGAATAAAAATCGACCAGAAATTCTCTTTTGGCGGACTTGGGAAAGACACAATCAAAATCAGGGTAAAAAACAGGAGGCTTGTGAATAACTCCGACTGGACAATGATAATAAACGAAACATGGGGGCTTGAATTCTTTGAAACAAGAAAACTTGAGGCATTCGTCAGAAAAAACTGGGCGCTTGTCCAAAAAAGACTCGTGGAGAAAAAACAATACTACGCAGAGTACTCGATAAAACTAAACGAATTATACACGCTTGAAGAAATATCGCCGATAAGAACGCACCTCCAAAAAGAAGCGCTCATTGACGGGCTGACGCAGATAGAATTCATTGAAAACGAAAAGGAACTCCCTCAAACCCAGCTGCTGCTCGAAGAATCAATGCCCAAAAGAAGCGTCCAAATAACGCCTCACAAAAGCCCTTAAACACTACCGAGCTGAATACATTATGCAAAAACCAAAACTATCACTCCGCCCGGCAAGAGAAGAAGACGCGCGCTTCGTTTTTGAAATGATGCAGGACAAAGAATACCAAAAACACTACCTTGAAAGATTATTGTTCAAAACAGAAGAGGATGCAAGAAAAGACCTCGCGCAGTCAGTCAAAGAAGCAAAAAGAGGGGCAAGACACTACTTCATTGTCCAGAGAGGAAAAGAAAAAATAGGAATACTTGACGTCTACAAAATAAGCAAATCCGACAAAAAAGCATCAATAGGATACGGGGTGGAGAGAGAATACTGGGGCGGCGGAATAGGAAGCGAAGTATGCAAACTGGGGCTTGATTTTATTGAGAAAAAATTAAAACTCCACGCTGTTGAAGCGACGGCTGACCCCCTCAACAAGGCAAGCCACAGAGTGCTTGAAAAAAACGGGTTTAAGATGCTTGCAACAGTAAAAGACTACTACTACGACAGAGGAAAATTCATTGACAGGGCAATATACTGGAAAGTGTTTGAATAAAAAGTGATAAAAATGAAAGAAGCAACAATAAGGAAAGCAAAACAAAGCGATGTTAATTCAATTTATTCGCTTGGAAAAGGAATCAAAGAACTTGACTTCTCAAAAAATTACCCCTTCCACAGCAAAACAGATCTGAGAGAATACATAAAGAACAAAAAAGACGACATCATACTCATCGCGGAGATGGAAAACAAAATAATCGGATTTCTTTACGCCAAAATCATTGAAAGACACGAAGGCGGGTGGTGCGTGCTTGACAACCTTGCGGTGAAAAAAGAACACAGAAGACATGGAGTAGGAACAAAACTCCTAAAAGAACTATACAAAACAATGAAAAAGCAAAAACTACACTACGCACAGCTCTTAGTCGATGTTAACCACAAAAAAGCACGCAAGTTTTGGAAAAAAATGGGCTATGCCGAGACAAGAACATTTATCTGGGCAGAAAGAGAAATATAAGTGATACGCAAATGAACACTCAGACTATACGGGGAGAACTTATAAGGTTCAATACTGCAGACGGACTCGCGCTCCACGGGTTTTTGACAAAATCACGCGCGAAAAATACGACACTCATAATACACCAGCACGGAATGACAGGCGAATTCGCCCGCTCACCCCTCCACTGGGAATACGCGAAAAGCCTGAGCGGGACAAAATTTGATTTAATGCTTGCAAACAACCGCGGAACAGGAATAAAAACGAAGTTCTACAAAGGAAAGAAAAAAATTTACATCGGAACTGCATTTGAAGATTTTAAGGACTGCATAAAAGACACTGAAGCAATGATAAGAACCGCTAAAGCGCTTGGATACAAAGAAATAATCCTCTCAGGGCACAGCACAGGATGCCAAAAATCCGTTTACTACCAGGCAAAAAAACAAAACCCCTTCGTGAAAGCGCTCGTGCTCCTCGGGCCAGGAGATGATTACACGCTTGCAAGAAAAAGAATGGGAAAAGATTTTGAAAAAGCGGTAAAACTCGCAAAAAAACTTGCGAAAAGCAAAAAAGGAGACACGCTAAACCCGCTTTTTGGAGAGTTCAGCGCAAAAAGATTCCTAAGCTACGCTGATTTGAAGAACCCTGAAGGCAAAATATTCAACTACGGCGGGAAATTTGAGGACTTTTCAAAAATAAAACAACCAATAATAGCAATATTCGGCTCAAAAGACGAAACTGCTGTGGAAAAAACAAAAACTGCGCTTGAAAAACTAAGAAAATCGTCAAAATCAAGAATGCTAATAACGGCAGAAATTGAAGGCGCGGCGCACAACTTCAACGAATACGAAAAAGAGACCTGTGAAGCGATAAAAGGGTTTTTAGAACTACTATAAACCGTCTGGCAAGCCAGAATATTAGTATTAAATACCAGATAAATGCTTAATAAAAGCAATATGCCAAAGAAAAACTCTGTCATGCCAGATTTATTGGGCATCAAGGGAATTGAAAAAGAAATATACCTTTACGTGCTTGACAACTGGCCCACTACCCCAATAGAAATAGCAACACAAAGAAACGAAGACACCTCGGACAGAGACAAGAAACGAAGAGCAAGCACAAAATACGCGTATTATGTGAAAAAACTCGTTGAAAAAAAGCTCCTACTCTCAAAAAAAGCAGGAAACAGCATAATCGTATGGCCGCTTCTAGCCGAAAAATACAGGACAATCCACAACATCCTCAAAAACCACGAGCCGGAACACATAGCAGCAATAAACAGCCACGCAGGTGAGAACAATGCTTAACCAATTCTACGACAAATTCCTATTCACAAACACGCTAAAATACCAGCACAACAACTTCTACCTATTAAACATGCCGTTTTTAATGATGCCAATAGAAATAGCCGCGGCAATAAGCGCTGTTACAGACACAGAGTTTCAGAAAAAAGTATACACCGCAATAAAACAACACACAAAAGAAAACCTCACCCAGCAATTCAGCATAAGCGTAGGACTTGAAAAGAAAAAAGAACTCGACCTATTCAAAGACTTCTTCACCGCATCAGGATGGGGAAACATACAAACAATAGACCTCGAACTTGAAGCAAAAAGAGCAATAATCCTCGTAGAAAACTCGCCATTCGCAGCCGCGCTCAAAGGAAAACAGCCAACCCCCGCAGACACAATACTGCGCGGAGTGCTCGCAGGAATATTCTCAAAAATATTCGGCGAAGACATTGACTGCGTAGAAACCGAATGCATGGCGCAAAACAACGAAAGATGCAAATTCATAATCAAGCCAAAACTTGAATTTGACTTCGCAAACCAAGTAGTGCAGCAACAACTAAGCGTTGAATAGAAAAAATAAAAAAATAGAAAAAAACAGGCTTTTTTAGAGCCTGATTTCAGTCTTGCCGTTCATGTAAGGCACAAGAGCCTTAGGAATCCTAATAGTCCCTTCCTTAGTCTGAAAGTTCTCAATCAAAACCCTCAAAGTCCTTGTAGTCGGAACCATAGTATTGTTCAAAGTATGAACATACTCTTTTGACCCGTCCTTCTTCTTGTACTTAATATTAAGCCTCACAGCCTGATACGCAGTGCAGTTAGAACAACTCCCAAGCTCAATATACTTGCCTTCCCTTGGAGACCAGCCCTCAATGTCAAACTTCTTCGAAGCAACAACACCCATGTCGCCAGTGCACACATTAACAACCCTGTAAGGCACTTCAAGCTTCTGGAAAAAAATCTCCTGATTCTGCGAGATTGACTCAAACTCTTTCCAAGAATCCTCGGGCTTGCACAAAATCACCTGCTCGATTTTGTTAAACTGATGAACCCTAAAAAAGCCCCTCTCGTCAAGACCATGCTTGCCGATCTCTTTTCTAAAACAAGGACTCATTCCGGCAAACCTAACCGGCTTCTCCAAATCCTTTTCCTCAAAAACCTCATCCATATACATTGAAACCATCGGGTGCTCGCTTGTCGCAATCATGTACAAATCAGCGCCCTCAATTTTATACATCACAGTCTCAAAATCGCCAAGGTCAGTAACCCCGGAATAAGCTTTCTTATTCATCATCAAAGGAGGCTGGATAGGCGTGAAACCCCGTTCAATCAAAATATCAAGCGCAAGCCTTTGAAGCGCAAGGTCAAGAAGAGCTAAATCACCCTTAAGGTAAAAAAAACCAGCGCCGGCAACCTTAACCGCCCTGTCAAACTCCGCAACCCCAAGAGACTTTGCAAGCTCGCCGTGATGCTTCAACTCAAAATCAGGCTTAACTGCATTTCCCCAAGTTTTAATAGGAACATTCTCGGAATCATCCTTCCCAAAAGGAACAGATTCGTGCAAAACATTAGGAACCCTCATCAAAAGCGCTTTATTCTCCTCTTCAAGAGCCTTAACCTTTTCTTCCTTTGATTTTATTTCCCCGGGAAGAGACTTCGCTTTCTCCAAAAGAGGCTTAACATCAATACCCTTGGCTTTGGCAACTTTAATTTCTTCAGTAATAGTGTTCCTCTTAGCCCTCAACTCGTCAACCTCTGCTTTAAGAGAACGCCACTCCTTGTCCTGATTAACCCACTTGTCAAACGATGAAAGGATTGCCTCGTTATGCCGCTTAGACAAGTTTTCCCTTACAATCGCAGGATTCTCTCTAATAACCTTAGGGTCAATCAAACAAATCACCAAAATAATGATGCTACAATAAATTATTAAACGGAATTTTTAAACGCCCCTGCATTAAGAGAGTATATAAACTTTATACGCGAAAATATGTTCATGAAACAAAAACCAATACTCGCTGACCTGCACACACACCTAAACGAGAAAAAAGTAAAGCCAAGAGAGTGGTGGAACGCGGCAAAAAAGAAAAAACTAAGCGTAATAGCCATAACAGAACACTCATACTACGAGCCAAGAGAAGCATACAAAAAACTTAAAGCAATCCAGCCCAAAGGAATAATATTAATCCCGGGCGTAGAGGCAAAAACAAGCGCGGGAGACCTGCTTGTATACGGAAGCGATGAAAGCATTTATGACGTCAAAGAAATCCTGACAAAAGGAGTGCACATAGAAAAAGCCCTCAAAGCAGTGAAGGAAAACAATCTGACCGCAAGCTTCGCCCACCCGTACGGATTCAAACTCGATTCAGTGTGCGAAGCGCTCGGAGAAAAAGACGCGGCAGAGCTTGTGAAAAAATACAGCACAGGAGCAGAGTACTACAACGGAATGCTCGCAAGCGCAAACCACCTGCTCTTTGGAAGAAAAATAGTAAAAAAATTCTACGGACTCCTCGACTTTATGGACCACAACAGGGCAACAAGCGGGCTTAAAATAAACAAACCAACGCACTGGACAAAAGAAAAACTCGAAAACATAGCTCTTGAAACAGTAGAAAGAGTAAGACAAGGAATGCTTTTCAGCCAAAAAGCCAGATTCATCACAGTAGGAAGCGACGCGCACTACCCGCGATCAATAGGAAGCTCAGTAATAGAACTAAAAAAAATGCCGAAAAACGAAAAAGAATTCCTCAAAATGCTCCAAAATAAAGAAATAAAATGGGCCGGACCCAATATTTACTCCCAAAACCCGGTGGACCAAGTCGGAAGAAAAGAAATAATTGAAGGAATAATGTATCTCACAAAGAAAAAAATTCTAAAAAAGCCAAAAATCAAGATTGTGAAGAAAATAAAGCAGAAAATCCTTCAGAGGAAAGGAATAAAAAGAAGTAAAAAGATAAGTAAGAAGGCAAAAGACGAAAAATTAGGACAAAACTAATCAAAACTTTTGCGAAAAAAAACAAAAAAAGGTTGGGAAAATGAAGTACGCGGTGACTGAGAGCACTAATGTAGAAAATATCCCGCGCGACACAACCGAAATCCACCTTGTAAGACCAATCAAGTGGGACAAAATACAAACACTAATCCAAAAATGCCCGATAAAAACCATAACCCTCTCAACATCCTGCCTGAAAAGACTCCCGCGCAAAACGCAGAAAAGACTCAAAGAAAAAGGCGTGACAATGGCAATAGAAAAAAGAAGAGGAAGAGCAATAGACATACCGATGGAAAAAATGCTGCAAATAATTGAACTAAGAAAAGACTACCAAACAGTGCGTGAAATAGAAAAAATCACCGGAGTCCCAAAATCAACCGTCCACTACCTGATAAAATACGCGGACAGGGGAAAAATAAAGAAGGGAAACAACGTAGTTTACCTAAAATAAAAAACAAAAACAGCCAATTCTTTAAACAAAACAGCCAATTTTTGAGCAAAACCAAAAAAGTCCTGCTTGAGAAAGAATTAATACCAATAAAGCGAGTAATTCAATATGGCACTTGACGCAAAAACACTCGCTTACATAAAACTCGCAAAACAAATAGAAAAAGAACACAACGTAAAGACATGCGTAATAAGAAAAAGAGAAAACAATCCGCTCCCTTGGATTACTTCAACAGAAGGCTTCGCAATCTACGTAATAGCCCCTCCAGAACAAAGACACCTTGTAGAAACAATCCACCGCGAACACCAAATGAGCGGCGCAATGATACAACACATGTACCCGGTCGAAGAAATGCTCAAAATAATAAGACAAAACCCAGCAAGGATACGAAACGAACTCGGAGGAATGGGGTTCTTAGTCCCATTCTTCTTCAACGACGAAGTGCACGGCAAATACTCGGCAGAGTTCACTGAAAAATTCAAAGAAGAATTCGGACCCCAAATAGACAAAGAAGTCAACGCAAGACTTGAAAGACTCGCAGCCTCAGAAAAAAAGATCGTTGAACAATACAAAGCATTCATGAGAAGAGTGAAAGAACGCGAAAAAAGACTCTTAGGACCAATAGAGGAAAGAGACCTTACAAGACAAATGAGCGAAATGGCGGAACACATCCACAAAAAGAAAGGCAAAGTGCTGATAGTGCTTGACAAATCAGGAAGACCGCTAGGATTGCCGCTGAAAAGAATACTGCGCGAAGCCTACAAAAGAGACGTCAAAGTATTTTTCCTCGACCCGAAAAAAGCCAGAACAGAAGGAATGGAGAAACTCACACTGGCAAGCGAAAGCGTCCAAAAACTTGCAAAAGAACACCCATACCTTGTCAAAGCGGTTCGAAACAAACAATGCTCGTAGACGACCAAATCTGGCAGGGAAAAGCGCTAAGCGCAGTCGCCCAACTGATAAAACCATTCAAACCGCGCGGAATAGACGCGACATACCTCTCCGCATACCCGGCAGAGCCCCAGCCGAGCTGGAGATCACACCAAATACACCACGTAAGAGAACCTGAAAACGCAGGAAGAACATTTGTGTCAAAAAGAGCAGAACTGACGCCAGGACAGAAAAGAAGATTAAATATAATGCGCACCAAACTAAACCGCGCTGCGGCAAAAGCCGTGCTAAGAATAAACAAAAATAAGACAAAATTAAGAAAGAGATGAAAATAATATAAAAGACACTAAAACTTTTTCCCCAAAATCCAAAGCGCAGACTGCATGACAGATTCAATTGACTGCTTCCCCTTCCACTGCGCGGCTCCGGAATGCCCGCCAACCTCTCCGCCAACCTGTTTTTGCAGAGGAACCATCAAGTCCCTCATCAAATCAAAACCATTACTCTCCTTAAACTCAGTGTCAGCCCTTGCAGAAAGAGTAGTAATTCCCCCCTCCTTGTCCTGTCCGGCGACAAGCGCAACATCCGCCCCAAAACTAAGAAGCTTGGTAGCCGCAGGCCCCTGAAAAAAAGAAACAACGCTCGTTACTACAAGAACTTTGCCGACTTTCTGAATCTCGGAACGCTGAGCGGCTTTAAGAAAAGCAACCCTCTCGCCATCCTTCAAATTATGACGCGTAAAATCCAACACTTCCGCGTAAGTCCTCTTTGACTTTCTCAAAGAATTCGCAAAAGAAGAAAAAGACTCGCTGTCGCCGACCAAAAAATGCCCCGTATCCTCAACAATACCAATACAATTCCAAAAATGAGCGGAGCTGTCAACAAAGTTGTCCAATAATTTGAGAACGAGTTCCGTTGTTGAAACTGCTGACTCGTCAACAAACGCCCGCTCCCCGCCCACAATACTGCTCTTCTCAATAACATGATGATCAAAAGCAAAAACTTTCGGGGGAAGACAAATCTTAGTCCCGCAATGCCCGCGGATTACTTCCTCAAAACTCTTCCTAAGCTTCCCAAGCTGTTCAAAATCATTAAAATCAAAAAGAACAATCACATCAAACAAAGTCAAGTCAGGGCTCAGCTGAAAAGAAACACGCTCCCTAAGACAAAACGACTGCGCCTGTTCATTAATATGTGAAGGGACTCCAACTACTGAATCAATCCCCGCTTTCTTCAAATACCTTTGAAAAATAGCCGCTGAACAGACAGCGTCAAGATCGGCATTCTCATGCCCCAAAAGCAGAACCCTCTTGCCCGCGCACAAAGAAACCAAAGACTCAACACTAGCCGACTTTTTCACAGCGCGCGCCATGCACACTAATACACTTTTGAATAATAAAAATGCTTGCGTAACAAAAACACGCAAGCAAAATCAGCTAAAAAAACACTTTCAATTACTTTTTCTTCTTCTCAATAACAGTAGTCTTGTCAGCCGCAGAAGCCTTTTCCTTCTCGCCCTTCATCTCAGCCTCAAGCTTGGACTGGATTGATTTAAGCTTCTTTAAAGCATTCTCTTCCTGCTTCTCAAGAGTCTTAAGACGAAGATCAGTGCTTTCCTTCTTTGACTCAAGCTCTGACTGCATCTCCTTAGCGTCCTTTGGGAACAAAACGTTTCCAACAACCTTATACACAGTCTTCTCCTTAGTCTTTGAAAGCTCGTCAAGAGACGCGTTAATTATCTCAAGCTGCAAAGCAACCTGCTGCTTTTGAGCGCTAATGCTCCCAAGAATCTGCCTATTCCTCTCAAACTCAAGAATTGCAGCTCTCTGTTCGTCCTCATTCATTAAAACTCCTCCAACTGATTAAATAAAACCAAAGGCTTAAGAAAAGCATTAAGCGAAGCCCTTAAAGCAGTTTTGTCCTGCGCGCTAATCCGAATATCAAGCAAAGAATCCTTCTGAGAAACAACAGTCTTGCTCCTAAGAAACTCTTCCCCGAGTTCAGGCTTAATAGACTTAAAAAAACGAAGAGCCTGACTCTTTGAATCAAACCCAAGCCTTATTTCAAGCACAAACATAAAAATAAAGCAAAAACATTACACTACAGGCAGAATTATTCAGCCTTAACAGTCTTTGCAATAGGCTCTCTAGTTTTGTAAAGAATCCTATAACCGCACGAAGGGCACCTAACAAGCCCCTCAGCAACATTAGTAACTTCAGTTCCGCACTTAGCGCACTTATAAGCCATCCAACTTCAACTCCTTTACTCGCTGTCCTCAGCGCCTTCAACAGCGCTTTCTTCAACAGCTTCCTCAATTACTTCTTCCTTCTTCTTTTTCTGCTTCCTCTTAGGCTCTTCCCTAGGCGCCTTCTCAATCAAAGCAGCTTCAACTTCCCTCTCAATATCAGAGTAGGAAGACTGCTCTTCAGAAGCTTGAACTAGTTCCTTTGAAGTCTCAAGGAAAGACTTCTGCGAAACCATTTTGTTAATAGCCTTGCCAACAAGAGTCTGAGTCTCGTAAGCACCGCCAGTAAATTTATTTCCGCACTTGTTGCAGTAAAACAACCCTGCAGCTTCTCTCTGCAATTTTTCAAAACCGCAAAACGGACAAGGCACTTTAGCCTTCATCTTATTTTCAACT
>CAZJAE010000015.1:0-12000 GCA_964544205.1 uncultured archaeon | reverse complement strand
AGTGTCCAGCCTTGGCAGGGATTTTTGGCAAGCTTTTACGGCGGAATTGCTGAAGAAGTTTTAATGAGGTTGTTTTTGGTATCGCTAATTGTTTTCATCATAATGAAGGTTTCAAAAAAGAAGCAAGCCGGTTCTGTAAATGTGTGGGCATCAATACTAATAGTTTCTGTATTGTTTGGTTTAGGGCACTTGCCAATAACAGCAGCTGCGGTAAGCATTACTCCAATAATAATATTTAGAGCAATTTTGCTAAACGGAATAGGCGGAGTAATATTCGGGTGGCTTTACTGGAAAAAAGGGCTTGAATTTGCTATAATCTCCCACTTTTGCGCGGATATTGTGCTTCACGTACTGCTTCCAATTCTATTGGCTTAACAGAAATAATTTAACAAAATCAAAATTTTGAAAAACCAAGACTTCACAAAACTAATTTAGCAATGCAAAATTCAATTAGACTGACTTAAACGCGGGAATGATTTTGGCGTTTATTCAAAGCGTTTCCATTATGTTTTCCTGGCGCCACAAACCGTTCTGGCCGAGTTCAAGAATAGTTCCGTCCTGAACTTTTAGAATCCTTTGCGCGATTTTTTCTATGAAGTACTTGTCGTGAGAAACTGCAAGGATTGCGCCTTGGTAGTTTAGGAAAGCTTTTTCAATAATCTCGCACGCGTCAATATCGAGGTGGTTAGTCGGCTCGTCGAGCAGCAAGAGGTTGGGTTTGTGGATGAGGACTTTGAGCAGATTCAGTCTCGATTTTTCCCCCATTGAGAGTTTTGCTATCGGCTTATACACTTCTTCATCATCAACAAAACCAAGCATGGATAAGTGTTGTCTTGTCTTCCACTCGTCCTTTAACAAAGCGAAAATTTCGTCGTAAAGAGTAGCGTTAACTGTCAAGTCTTTTAGTTCCTGGTCAACGTAACCAAGCTTTGCCTCGTGGTCAAGAATTGCTTTTCCTCCAAGAGGCTTTAATCTCCCCTCAATAGTTTTAAACAAAGTGCTTTTACCCATCCCGTTCTCTCCTATGAGAATAATCCTCTGACCCACGCACACGTTAAGGTTAATGTTTGAAATCAAAGGCTTTGAGTAACCAACGCTCAAGTCAACGAGTTTTAAAACCAAATCCGATTTTATTGGAGTCGCTTCAAAAGGCGTTTCAAACTTGGATTTATCCAAATCAGGCATTTCAATAACTTCCCTTTTTTCAAGAAGCTTCTCGCGGTACTTGCCCTGCTTTACTTTAAGCGGGCTCTTCCCAATCCTTGCAATCTTGTCCTTCTCTTTAGCAATGTACTCCTGTTCAAGCTCGTAAGCGTTCTTCTGCGCCTCAAAATTAGCTTCCCTTGCCTTAATGTAAGCAGAGTAATTCCCGTTATACTTAGTCCACTTTGCGTTCTCAATCTTTAAAATAACGTTACAAACCCTGTCCAAAAAGTACCTGTCGTGAGTAACCATCAAAACAGTTCCCTTAAAATTCTTCAAATAATGCTCAAGAATATTCAACCGCTTAAAGTCAAGGTGGTTAGTCGGCTCGTCAAGGAGCAAAAAATCAGCATCAGAAGAAAGAATCTGTGCAAGAGAAATAATTGCCCTCTGCCCGGTGGAAAGAGAACCAACTTTGTGGTCAAGCCAAGACTCTTTTACATCAAGCGTTCTAAGAACGGACTTAATCTTGCTCGTCGGAATCTTGTTCTGGTGCTTTGCCTGCTCTGCTTGCAGATGAACATACTTTTCAGTAAGCGCATTCAGCCGATCGTGGTCCTCATAAACCTTAGGGTCGGCGAGAAGCTTCTCAAGCTCTTTAAGCTCCTTGTCAAAATCATTCTGGTGATGAAGAGTAGCAGTCTCGCTGATAGTCTCCCACCCAGTCTTATCCATATCCATCTCAATATGCTGGGAAAAATAAGCCGCTTTGCCGTTAAATTTAATCTGGCCGTGATACTCAACTTTCCCCAAAATTGCTTTAAGAAAAGTAGTCTTTCCAACCCCGTTACGTCCAATAAGCCCCACTTTGTCGCCGTCCGCGATACCCACACTCTCGTCAACGAGAATCTCCCTGTCCCCAATCGAAATTGAGAGATTCTTAATAGTCAAAGCCATACAGAATATGAATTTCGGCAAATTCTTAAAGCATGCTAAAACAAAATTTTTAAAGCAGAAAAGCAAAAACAACGCGCAACAAAGCCAAAAGCAAAGATATTTATATTTAAATTCCGTTATTGAACTGGTTTAAGCATGTTATTCAACGACCCTAAAACAAAAAACATTGCAATAGTAATACTAATAATAGCAGTAATTGCACTGGCGCTGTTAAACGCCATGACGTACCTTGGAGAAACAAAACACTTTGCAAACATAAAAGTAGTATTCTTTAACGGCGGAGATGAAGGCGACGCTTTTGCAAGCATAGTCCACCAAGGAGCAGTTGATGCAGGCAAAGACCTTGGCTGCGAAGTAGAACACGTGTGGTCCGGATGGGACGAGAAAAAAATGGTTGCGCAATTAAGAGAAGCGATAGACAAGCGCCCTGACGCAATAGCAATAATGGGACACCCGGGAGAAGAAGCGCTAAAACCGCTGGTAAGCGAAGCAATAAGAAAAGGAATAGTAGTAACAAGCCAAAACGTTGACTTGCCTTCAATCAGGGAAGAATTCGGACAAGACGGATTCGGATACGTGGGACAAGACACTTACGCTTCAGGAACAATACTTGGAAACGGAGCAGTTAAAAAACTCGGACTCAAAGCAGGAGACGAAGCCGCGATAATAGCTCCACAGCTTGACACAGACGGAGTGTGGCCGTCAGCAAGAGCTCTAAGAGCAAAAGGAGTAATAGACTCGCTTGAAAAAGCAGGAATTGTAGTTCACAAAGTACAAATGCCAAGCGAAGTAAACGCAAACGCAAACGACGGCGGACAAGAACTAATCCAAAAAATACTCACTGACTACCCAAAAACAATCCTATTAGTAACAGACCACGGCGCATTCACAGCGGCAACAGGCGAATTCTTAAAAAACATTGGAAAACAACCAGGCGAAATAAAAGTAGCTGGATTTGACTTATCAAAACCAACAGTAGACTCAATAAAAGAAGGATACGTGAGCATAGTATTAGACCAGCAGCCATACCTACAAGGATACTTGCCGGTGCTCCAAGCATGCATTACAAAAAAATACGACTTTTCAGGACTATACATAGACACAGGATCCGGACTTATTGACAAAACAAACATAGACCTGGTTGACAAACTAGTTGCGGAAAAAATCAGATAAAACCAGTTTTAGTTAAACAAACAAAAAAAAGGTTGATTTTAGTGAAGATTGAACTAAAAATAGCAGTGCCGATGCTATTGCTCCTGATTCTAATGCTTGGGAGCCAAATATACACTTTTCAGACAGTAAGCGGACAAAGAAGCGCAATATACGACACAGCGCTGAGAGCAATAGAAGAAACAAGAATAGTCACAGAACTAAAATACTCCGTAGCGACAACCACGATAAACTATGATGAATTATTATACATAGACTCCACAGCTGGAGACGCTGAAGTAAAGAAACTCCTCGCAAAAAAAGAAGCGCTTGCCGAACAAAGATTTGAAGCCCTAAGAAAAGCAAACAAAGCGATAAACCTTTCAGCAAGAGACAAACTCTTATCAAACGAAGAAATAACACTTGTTGACAAAATAGACACCGTATTCATCCAGTACGAGAACAAAAACGAAGAATTAATCAAAATGGTGAATGACTTAAATTTTGGGCAAAATACTACTGCTCAAACAGCAATTGCAGAAAAATACGAAACCGAACTCATGCCGATAAAAGACAGCCTCCTTGTTTTAATTGACAGATACATTGACGCAAGAAACTCCGACATTGACAAAGTAAAAGAAAGAATAGATTACGTTGAAAGCAAAGGACTTGAAGTAATGCTATACGTTCTATTGGGAAGCTTTCTAATAATGCTGGCATTCATGTTTTACATACGCTACGCATTCACACTCCCTCTTGGAGAGCTGAACAAAAAAGTCCAGGAAGTAGCCAACGGAAACCTTGACCAGCCATTCAGATACAGGAAAAGAAACGACGAAATAGGAGAGCTAGAAAAATCATTCAGCAGCATGGCGCTAAACCTAAGAGGATTCATACTAACCAAAATCGAAACAACAAAAGAAGAGCCTATAAAAAACGACAAACCCGCAAAAAGAAAGCAATGAAAAACAAAATACTCCCAAACAACCCCATTCTTAAAACTTTTTGAATTCGTTAGTTGCATGTTTAACATAAACGGAAAAGTAGTTGCAATAACAGGCGCGGGCGGAATACTCGGAAGCTATATATCGCTCGAATTATCAAAACTCGGCGCAAAAATAGCTGTAATGGACCTAAACACCGCGTCAGCCGACAGAGTAGTTAAAGAAGTAAAAGCCGCCGGCGGAGAAGCTATTGCAGTAGAGTGCAACGTGCTTGACAAGACAAGCATACAAAAAGCAAAAGACAAAATAATACAAGAATACGGACGCGTAGATGTATTGATGAACGCTGCCGGAGGAAACAGCCCGAAAGCCACAAACGACGACGAACAACTCGGAGACACAGCAAAGAAGACATTCTTTGACATAGACAAAGAAGGAATAGACTTTGTATTTGACTTAAACATAGTCGGAACAATGCTCCCTACGCAAATATTTGCAAAAGACATGGAAAAAGGAGTAGTGATAAACTTCTCCTCAATGAACGCGTACCGGCCGCTCACAAAAATCAGCGCCTACTCCGCCGCAAAAGCAGCAGTGACAAACTTCACCCAATGGGCTGCAGTATACTTCGCAAAAAAAGGAATACGCGTAGTCGCAATCGCGCCAGGGTTCTTTTTAACAAACCAAAACAGATTCCTCCTCACAGACGAAAAAGGCGAATTGACGCAAAGAGGAAAAAGCATAATGAAACACACACCAATGGGGAGATTTGGCGAACCAAAAGACCTCCTCGGAGCTCTTGTGTGGCTAATGTCAGACGAAGCCCAATTCGTCACAGGAATAACAGTCCCAATAGACGGCGGATTCTTAGCATACAGCGGGGTATAAAATAAATTTTGTTTAAGTTTAATGTGTTTCATGGTGAAAGAATTGGACGCAGTGCTAATAGGGGTATCGGACAGAAGCCTTCTTTGGAGAGCTGGGCAGGTAAAAGAAAATGAATACCAAAAACTCGTTTCTGATTACGCAAACTTCTTTGCAAAGAATTTTGAAAACGTGATAGTCACTCCGGACGACGGGGTATACACGGACATTGCTATTGAATTCGGCAAAATAAAAGGAAAAAAACCAGTTGCATACTACCCAGATAAAGACACTTATTATGGGACAAAACATATCGAAAAAAATTATCCAAATTACGAACTGCGCCCAATTGACGGCGACTGGTACAAACTCAACGCAGACTTAACAAAACAAGCCCTGTGCGTAATCTGCCTCGGGATATCGCCAGGAGTGCTCATAGAAGCGTCGTACATAAAATACCACCAATCCTACGGGGCTTACAAAAACCCAAAACTCAAAAACATCCACCTCTTCTTTGACAAAAGAACGCTAAAAAACGAGCTCCCCGCAGGATTCACAGAACAAATAAAAAACTTTTATTCTTACGAAACTATTTCAGAACTTGAAAAACTGGTTAAAGAACGAAAAAACCTGCTTGAGTAATTTTTTCTTCACTGACTCGGGTTTATAAAAAGTTTGAAAAAGGACTATACTATGAAAAACAACAAAAAGCACTCAAAAAATGAGGCAACTAACAAAAATTCTTTAAACGAGCTGGCAAAAAATCCTTTGGGGATTATGAAAAAATACAAAGGATTCACAATAGCTCTAATCGCAGTAATCGTAATACTTGCAGTATATTTTTCTTTAGGATTTGACCTTGACACCGCCCAGCAAAAAGCCCAGTACGCAAAACAAATGCACGAAAACAATGTCCAAATACTGGCCCAATACCAGGCGGTAATAGACGAGACGAGCAAGCTTGACGCTGTTGACACGCTTGAAGACGATTACTCTGCGTCAATGAAAGACGACCTTGCGTGGCTGAAAGAAAAAGAGAATAATATCTACTTAAATGCCCCGCGCTCGGAAATATTCTCAAAAGAAATAGCGCTCACAATGCTCCTAAACGCAATAATGCAGGTAAATTCGGACTACGCGATGGAAACAACCACAGTCAGCTATGACGAAAAAATAAACGAAGCCCTCAACATAGAAGTAAAAGAACTAAAACTATTGACAATAGAAGAAATAAACGCATATATACCAACTGAAACAGACAAACAAACCTACAAAAAAAGCCTTGACGAGCTTTGGAGACAATACCTTGACTCAAAACAAACAATCATAAAACTTACAAACTCAAAAGAAAGGCAGTACGTTGAAGCAAGAAAGTTAGTGTGGCTCACACAATACTATAACGAAGAAACAGCATGAACAAAAAATACTAACAAAATAAAAAAATCAAAAAAGAACTTAGTAAATGCTCTTCTTGTGTTTTTTAGTAATCTCAAGAAGCTCTTCAAGAGAAATCCCGCACAGCTCCTTGTCGCCAAGATAAAAACGACCCTCTTTTGGAGGACTAAACCAAACCCGCATAAAACCAAGCTCGTCAACGTCCTTAAAATAACCCTGAATCTTTTTAAAATAAATTTTTGACTCAATCGACAAATCCTTATACGTTTTTGAGAACAATTTACAGAAAGGATAATTCTCCCTAAAACCAGGCATTGCAATAAAAGGAAACTGCCTGCAAGGCTCAGGCCTTACGGAATAAATCGCGCAGGAATTATCCGCGCCAAGATACAAGCACGCCTGCCTCTTTTCAATCTTAGTCTTATTTTCAAAAAAAGTAAAAGTATTCTTATCTTCCCTCGCGAGAACAACCTGGGGGACGACAAAAAAACTATCCGGCAAAGGCTTTAACTCGCGCTCAAGAACACTCAAAAGCCTCTTAGGAAAAGCATTTTTTGAAAAAGTAAGCACTCCTGGAGTGGATTTGGGATAAACCTTGACATCAAGAACGCAATCCCCGCCCAAAAAAGAAGATTTTGACTTGCCCAAAAACTTTGACACCCTGCCAGCTTCGCTTGGAAGCACAGTAATCCAATACCTCTTACAGCACTCCCCGCACTCAAGACACAGCGCAGACTCCTCTTTTTTCGAGAGTTTAGCGCCTTTTACTTCAGCCATCTGTTTTTGATTGTGAAGGGAAGGCTTTAAAAGTTTATTAAACGCAAAATTTGTATAGACAAAAGTAAAGCTTTTGTTGAGAGTAGATTAATGCCTCTATGGCTCAGTTGAAGCCTTTTAGAAAAAGGCTTGCGAAAAACGCGAAAACGTTGGATTGAGCAAGTATTGGCATAAACTATGACAAAGTCAAAATACAAGTCGCCTCTATGGCTCAGTTGCAACCCTTTGGAAAAGGGTTGATCGAAAAAACTGAGCAAATAAGGTTGAAAGGGTTAAGCAAATAACATTTGCCTCTATGGCTCAGTTGGTAGAGCGCCAGTTTTGTAAACTGGATGTCGTGGGTTCGAATCCCACTAGAGGCTTAATTCTTTTTTTTTAAATAAATTAATATATTCTTGAGACCTACTTATTGCATGCCTGCTAAAAAGCGAGTGCTAGAAAACAGGGCTGTTTCTGCAGTTGAAAGCCTTTTGATAACAGGCGCGGCTATTCTTGTGGCAGCAGTCGTAATATCCGCAATGACTGGGGCAATATCAAATGCTGAAATAAAAGTTTCCGACAGCAACTCAGTTGTAAATAATTCTTTCAATAACTTAAGCAATATGCAAAATACTGTCTGCGCAGATCCTTCATGCGGGACTGAACCCGACTTGGCAGCCGCAGCCGCAGGGCAGCCGCCTGCGGACGGGGGCTTAAATGAAGGCGGAACAAATCTTGCCGACGGCGAAGGCGGAGAAACGAACCAAATAGCGCCGGCTCCAAAAAACCCAATATATTATTTTGAATTCGAATCAAATGGAATCAATTCTGTGAATAATACGCAAGTGCTAAACCCGACAAACGTTTCTTATGGAGGCGGGTTTTTCGGGCAATCAGCGATTTTTAACAAAAATTCGAGATACAATCTCCTGACATACGTTTCAGGCGGAACAATAAACCTCAATGATCTCTCATACTTTGAGTTTAATGACGCAAATATCGGAAATTTTGACGATTCGAATTTTACAATATCCTTTTTTGCAAAAGTCGGGAAAGGAGTTACTGAAATAATATTCACAAAAACAAATTGCGTTCCAACAACCTCCGCAGGATGCAATTGCGGTTCGCCGCATCTTAGAATCGGCGTCATAGCCGGGTATCCATTTGCCAGCATTAGAGACGACACGAGCAACATAAGCATAGATTGCTACAATGCTTACGATAACTGCCAAATTGAGGGCAAACCAATAAATATGGATGACGGAAATTTCCACAACTGGACAATAGTAAAATCTCCTGACAAGTTTGTTTTTTATAAAAATGGGAGATTTGTCGGGCAGTCAGGGAGCACAAGGCTTCCAAGAATTAACACAAACGGAGCAATGTCTATAGGATACGCGTCATGCAACAAAGCTTACGACAGCTGGGGAACATTAAGGTCATTTCAGGCATTTACAGGCGAACTTGACGATTTGAAAATATTTAATGCCGCTCTTAGCGCAAACGAAGTGCTTGAACAATACAACGACGCTATTTTAAAAATAAACCAGGAAGAACTCAACAGAGTGTTTAACGCAAGCGAAATAACGCTTGGCGACGGAACCGAGCAAAACCCTTATATGATTTACAACTGCAGTCAGCTGAATGAAATGAGGAACTATTCAAGCGGAGTTCAAAACTTCAGACTCGGCAGGGACATAAATTGCAGCGACACAGTTAATTGGAACAGAGTAAGCCCAAATTTTACTCGGGGGTTTGAGCCGATTAACGGAGAAGACGGAGCGGGATTTAAAGGGAACCTGGACGGCAACGGACACCAAATAATCGGATTATACATCAATAGGCACACATCTTTAGAAGACCAGTCAAGACCTGCAGGATTATTCGAAACTCTGGAAGGAAGCGTGAAAAAACTTAGAATAGTAGATGCAAACATACACGGAGTCAATTCAGTCGGAATATTAGCCGGCCAAATGTATTCAGGAACTTCCCCGCCAAGCCAGGAAATATTCACAAGCGGGACAGTGATTGGAAGACAATCAGTCGGGGGAATAGTTGGAAGTTTTAGCGGAAACATGGAAGATGTTTATTCAAACGCAAATGTAAGAATCGGAACCTGTTTTGGAAAAGGAAGCATTTACTTTGGGGGAATTGCCGGAGAAGTAACTGCAAATGGCAGACTCCAAAGAGCGTATTTTGGCGGGACATACCAAGGCGATGATTATGCCGGCGGGATAAGCGGATATGCTGAAGAATCAAACGTAAACGACGTGTTCTCCGCAGGGTCGCCTGACGGCAACGACTACATCAAACTAGATCCTCATGCTCCTCCATGCGCGGGGACTTTTACTGCGGGGGAAAAATCAGTCGGACTGCTCTTTGGACACAACAAACCATACGGGGACACAGGGTATTATTCAGTAATTGACAATAACCAGTCAATGGGTTTCTACTATGTGTCAAAATGCATCGGGACATGTGCGGGAAGCAAATGCCCAGCAGAGTGCAGTGTTTATACAGATATTTCAAATTTTTACAACTCAAACACAGAGCCAATAAAGACATTCCTTAATACAGGGAAATGGGAAATCTGCGAAGGCAATTCGCTTCCTCACTTTACATGGGAAGAAAAAGTCTGCTAATGAACAACCGGCGCAACAAGTGAGTCCATTCAAATAAATTAGGCATAAAAAAATTTGTTAAAAAAAAGATTGAAAAAGAAGCTTGGTTTGCTTCTTTCTCTGATAACTCATTGAATTATTATAAAAATTAATGAAAGGCAAAAAATGCCCTTCATTTGTTAAATATAATATTCAACGAATTTTACTGCTCTTCAGAATCGTCAGAGTCTGAGTCAGATGCAGGTCCTCTTGAACCGCCTCTAAAATCAGGCCTTCTTGGTCTGTCGTTCTTGTGCTTCTGGTAGCAGTCTCTGCAGTAAACTGGTCTTCCTTCAATTGGCTTGAAAGGAACTTCAGTCTCTGTTCCGCAGTCAGAGCATGTTGCCTTGTGCATTTCTCTTGGGCCGCCGAAGCTAGGCCTACTTCCAAATCTTCTATTATCCATTTATTTTTCACCTTATATTCAAAAAAAGCGTTATACATCAGGAGAACCGTTTTGAGGCAATCCCCCTTTATTACTAGCCTTCTGTAAGAAAATTAGTGGGTAAAGGGGGTTATAAAGGTTTGGGATAGCGTTTCGCCGGAAAACAAAAACCCTCTTATATTAACTGAGTCCAGTGAAAGGAAGTTTTTTATAAGGTTTTTTTCACTAATATCTATAATATATGCAGTGCGAAAGCGCCAAAAGTGAAGCGCTGAGAAGCAAATAAATTGGAAAAAATAGGGTTGGAAAATTTATGGCTGAAAAAGACATGCAGCTTGGAATGATAATCATCGTATTCGCCACTTTTTTCTTCCTTTCAGGCATGGATATGCTGAGAGTAGAAGTATTTGACGAAGGATTCAGCATGTTTTTGGCATTTATTCTCGTCGCAGTAGGCGTTTACATGGTAGCAAAAAAATAAACAAGCCTTTTTTCTAGCAAAACAAGCAAATTTTATCCCAAATAAAACAAAAAATCTTCCCTCGCAAGGTTTATTAACGAAAAAGCCCTTTTTTAGTCAAAAAACCAAGTGATACAAATTGGGGTTATATTCATCTCTAGAAGCCAAGTGGTACGACTTTCTTGACTCCCTAAACAGGGTAATTCCGGTATACTCTATAGTAGACCCTATTGAAAAAGTAGTTCCGAGCTTTCCCTTGTTCATAGTAGTAATAATCCTGCTAATTCTGGCATTATTCTTTATTTTAGGGGGCGGAATCGGGTCTGGAACATACGCGCTTGAAATAACAGTTCTTGACAAGAATGGCGACGCAATACCCGGCGCTCTTATAGAACTTGAACAAATTTGCCAAAGCGAAGAAATGAACAGCGTATCCATAACAACCAGCGAAGACGGAACAGCATACTTTGAGCCCTGCACAGACACAGCAGAAATAAGAGTGACAAAAGCCAATTACACAAAATACGAAAGCTCGCTGTCATTCCCAGACGACGCCAAAAAAACAATAACACTCTCAGAAATAGTATTCATAGACAAAATAATGAAAGTAACAGTAGTTGACGAAACAGGAGACCTAATATCAAAAGCAAAACTCTCAATATCCTGCCTCAAAAACGGGAGCGCTTCAAAAAAAGAAGTTGATACGCCGCTAACCGACAACTATCAGCCGCAATCAGGATTTGATGTTAACATAACCGGAAACTGCGAAGGAGCAAGACTTGAAGCAACCGCAGTAGGTTACGAAACAAAAACAACAGCAGTTCAAAGCGGAGAAACAACAAAAACAATAACACTCGAAAAAATAATCCAAAACGGGAGCGCTATATTTACCGCAGACAGCCCGATAGGCGCGCAAGCAAGAACAGAAATACTGATCAGCGGAGAAAACAATTACGAAAAAAGCGTAATGACTCTAATAGACGGCACAATAGAAACAACTCTCCCAGAAGGACACTACACATACACAGCAATAGTGAAAGGATTTGTTGAAAACGGAAACTTTGACGTCACGCCAAACGATACAACAGAAATATCAATCTACTTTTCAGGACTCACCCAAGACGTAAACAACGACCCCGTGAACCCGGAAGTGAAAAGCTTTTACTTAAAACTCATTGACGGAAACACCGGCGTATACCCAGCCGACATGCAGGTATTTGTTCTCAAAGGAGAGGATGTCAACAAGCTTCGCCTGTTAAAAACCGACAGACAGGGAATAATACAACC
>CAZJAE010000014.1:10742-12317 GCA_964544205.1 uncultured archaeon | reverse complement strand
TTATTAATGGTAGAGAACACTAAGTATATTGGAAATTTAAGGAGGGATGTGTAAGAGTAGTTTGAAACAAAGTTTTTGGAAAGGGAATATGGGGTAGGCTCACCAGGCTTTAAATGGATTCTAATTCTAATTCCAACCCCATATTTTCTAAAAAAATAAAAATCTGATTTTTAGAACAAAGCATTATGCAAAAAAGCATGTTCATTCGGGCAGGAGTTATTTTTTTGCTTTTCGCGCGCCATCAGACCTGCGAAGATAAATCGTTGAATAAATAACCTGATTTGAAACCGCGTGCAGAGTGTAAATAAAACCCGTCAAAAGAACAAGAACCCAGAACAAAACAAGAAAACCGGGAACCGAAATGAAAAAAGCAATCACAAACTTGAGCACTGAAACCGAAAAAGGAATTATTGAATAAAGAAAAACAATCCTCTTGTTTGAGAAAGACTCAAAAAGCGTGAGCTTAAAAGAATCCTTAACACCCTTCTCGCCAAAAACAACCGTTGGAAACAAAAAATACAACAAGAAAATAAAAGCGAATCCCACTGCAAGCGAAACAATCCAAGAAAACTCGTCAAAATGAAGACTAATCAATACAAAAGACAAAATACTTGAAGCAATTCCAACAAAAACAGCGGACAAGATGCCTGCAGAAATAATTTTCCAAATCTTTTTCTTTACAGGAACAAGAGCCTTCTTAAAATCAATCCGCCCATTAACCGCCTGCTCCACAAGCGACGGATAAATCCCTGAAAAAACAATATCAAAAAAGAAAGTGCAAAGCGTGACTAACAGCACAAAAACAGCCGAAGCCAAAAGCGAAGACGCTTCCCCGATTACAACCCCCGAAGCGGGACTTGACATTATCAAAAACATTTCCTGAATAATTGAAACGCTCGCAAGGAGCCCATAACCGTAAAGCAAAGCAACAATGAGCTTTGGAACAAAAAGGACTGGATGCTTAAGCGAGAGCTTAAAAGAAAACACAAGCGCATTATAAGCCGCAAGCAATTTATTCATAAACAAAAACACTTCCTAAAAACTACCCTTCAATCCCGGGCGCTTTCTTAGCCGGCTGCTTTCTTGGCTTTCGAGGCTTTTTTACAACACCTGTGCCCAAAGAAGAAACACTCCCCGCGCTTTTAACACCATCGCCGCCCTTGCCTGATAAGTCAATCACCTTAACAGGCTGGTTGTGATTTTTTGTCTGTTCTTCGACTTTCTTAACCGCATCATCCTTCTTTCCCCAGTCCTTTTTAGTCACGCAAGTCATTGTAAGACACATTTTGTAACTAAAGCGCCCGTTCTTCACGCTGATGATCGGAGCCTTGCACTCCGGGCAATACTCGTTAAGCGGAGTAATGAATCCTTTTTGAGGAAGCGGATAAGTAACTGTGCAGTTCGGATACGCAGAACACCCGACAAACCTCTTTCCAAGCTTGCTTTTCCTTAAAACAAGATTCGCTCCGCAAGTGCACTTCCCAAAAATCTCGCTGTACCTAAGAGCCATTCTAAGCTCAAGACCCACAGCATCCTTGTTCTTGAACAAAAGCTCCATCACATTCCTCAAATCAG
>CAZJAE010000014.1:0-10732 GCA_964544205.1 uncultured archaeon | reverse complement strand
AGCGCTTGACTTGTCAACAACCTGCCTTTGAAGAAGCTTGCCGGCGGCAACCAAATCCATTTCATTTTCAAGATTGGCAGTCATCGCGGGCTTAGTAACAATATCACAGTGCTTCTCAAGAGAATCAATAACAGCGAATGCCACTTTGCTCGGCTCAATACTCTTATTCCCTGAAATATATTTTCTTGCATAAAGCTTCTGAATAATCGCAGGACGCGTAGATTTAGTTCCGAGATTATTCTCCTCCATGAGCTTGATGAGAGAACCCTGACTATACCTCCCCGGAGGCTGCGTCTCTTTTTCATTCATGTCAAGCTTTAGAACCTTAACAACATCCCCTATGCCAAGCTTTGGAAGAATGGTTTCATTCAGCTCGCTGTAAGGATAAACCCCCTTCCACCCAGCGAAAAGAATAACCTGCCCCTTTGCAATGAAAGGCTCATTCGCAATCTCAATCAACACGCTCGTATTCTCAGTCCTCGCATCCTCGCTGAGCGTAGCCAAAAATCTCCTGCAAATAAGCTCGTAAATCTTCCACTCCTCAAGAGAAAGAGCTTCTTTTTGAACAGGGGCAACAGGATAAATAGGAGGGTGATCCTTTGTTTCTTTTCCTGCTGAAGGAACAATCTCCTTCTGATTCAAAACAGACAGCACAGCATCGCTCAGAGCCTTGACGGACGCAAGACGATTAAGAATCTGCTTCAAGTCAATTGTTTTCGGGTAAACGCAGTTATCAGTCCTCGGATAAGAAGTGAAACCCTTTTGGTAAAGCGTTTCGGCAACATCCATCGCTTTCCCAGCAGAAAAACCAATCGCAGTAGCCGCCCGCAAAAACTCTGTCGTGTTAAATGGAACAGGCTTTTTTATCACTCTTACCTTAGTGTCAACCTTTTTGACTACTCCGGAATTGGGATTCTTATCAAAAATAGCTTTTGCTTTTTCTTTATCCCAAAACTTCTCCTCCTGATGCACCGCGTCAAATTCTTTTCCGCTCTTCTCGCAGCGCGCAATAAGCTCCCAATATTTTTTGCTCTGAAAAGCAAGCCTCTCCTTCTCCCTGTCAACCACAAGCGCAAGAGTGGGCGTCTGAACCCTTCCCACGCTCAAAAAGTCCTTTCCTATCTGCCCTGAAATTATTGAAAGAAATCTTGTAAGCACCGCTCCCCAAATCAAGTCAATCTCCCTTCTCGCATTCGCAGAATAAGCAAAATTATAATCAAATTTTTCAAGCGAAGAAAAAGACTTTGAAATATCCTCGCCAGTGATTGCGGAAAAATATGCCCTCTTAACAGCAAGCTTAGTGTTAGTCGACTGCGCATAAGTAATCGCCTCAAGACCAATCGCTTCACCCTCCCTGTCGGCATCAGTCGCAATAATAATGCTCTCTGCCCGCGGCGAAAGTTCCCTTAACGCATTAATAATCGCCCACTCTTTTTCAGAATAAATAATAATTTCAGGATTAATCAAATCCCTAACATCAACCCCGCGCCAGTTCTCGTACTTTTTCAAAAACTCGACATCCGAAATGTGCCCCCTTAGAGGAACAAGTATTATCTCCTTTCCAGCCCAGCTGAACTCAAACACCTTCGCGCCGGAAACGCTCTTTGTCACAACCTTGGAATCAGCAAGATACTTTGCTATATTCTCCCCCGCAATAGCTTTTTCGGAAACAATCAGATCCATGACAAAACAACAATAAGAAAGAGAAACAAAAAAACTTAAAAGGGATAGGCGAAAGTACGACAACCCAAAACCGCAAAAAAGCCTGCGCAAGCGAAAAAAGCGAGAAATCAAATCTTGTTCTGAAGCGTGCTGCTTGGGAGAGATTTTGTCTTCTTAAGCTCGGAAAGAACAACCATCGTCTTTAAGTCAATCACGCCGTCAATGAGCCCGAGCTGGTTGATGAACTTCTCTGCGCTCTCAAGATTAGGAACGATAAGCTTTGAGATTATATTATACTCGCCAAGAACCTGATAAAGCTCCAAAACAAAATCAAAAGACTGCAGACGCTTCACTATATCCTTTGTTTTTGAAGCCTCGCACCGCATCTGAACATAAATCGGGTTCTCATAACCCAAAACCTTGTAATTTAAGTCAACGCTAATCCCGCTGATTATCCCCCTTCTTTTGAGCGACTCAACTCTCTTCTTAATAGCAACATCAGTAAGACCAGAATCCCTCGCAATTGCCGAAAAAGAAGCCCTGCCGTCAATTAAAAGAGCCTGAAGAATCAAGTGATCAATCTTATCCAAAGAAACCAAACCAACCCCGTCCTAAAAGTTAAGAAAACTAAACAACCCCTTAGGTAAATAAACAAAAGAAGGATTTAAAATTTGATTTCTTAATGAAAAAGCCCTTATTTTCAAAATAAACCCCCCAAAAAAGGTTTGATTATCTAATTTAAACTGTTTTACGCGGGAAATAAATAATGACCACTGAAATAGTTGAGGAAAAGATACAAAAAATAGCAAAAGAAATACAAGAAGCGAACGCAAGCTCATGGACTATCGCAAAAATAATAAAATCCCTAAACGAAATGAAGGGCGCAAGCGAAAAAAAACTGCGCGAACACGCGCTATCCATGCTAAAAGAAATAGACCCCAACGCCGCGCTCATATACGAAAGATTCAGCAAAATGAAAGTATACACCTCAAATGAAAAAACAAAGCCGTTTAACAGAGGCAACATAGTAAACTCGCTCCTAAAAGAAACCAGCATTTCAAGAAGCGTTGCTGAAAAAATAACTACTGAAGTCGAAAACCAGATAAAAGACTCAAAAATAGATTTCCTCACGCCAAGCCTCATACGCGAGTTAGTAAACGCAAAACTCATATCATACGGGTTTGAAGAAGTGCGGGACGCATATGCAAGAGTAGGCGAACCCGTAAACGATGTTCGGCAAAAAATAGAAAAAGCGCCATACTATTCCGAAACCACAAGAGAATACAACATACTAATAGAACTCCCAAAAAAAGCGCGGGAACTCCACTTCGACGGAACAATACACATAGAAGACCTTGAAGGATTCTCGCAAAGAGCATACGCTTACGCAATAATCTCTGAAAAAAAACGCACGCTTGAAGAAACAATATTTGACAGCATGCGAAAAGTGGCTCACAACAGAAAATACTTTTACACACAGCCGGCAATATACGGAATAACCTTCGCATGCGCGAATTTCACAAAAAATGAAGCAAGCTCGAAAAGAGCCGCAGAGCTCATAAAACAATCAGGAACAATACTTGAAGAAAAACCCGTGCTCTCGCTGGAACTATTCACGCCAAGCGCGCTAAGCGCATTCTTTGAACAAAGACTCTCAGCGGCAAAAATATCAAACCACTTGCTTGAAGAAAACTCAATAGTAGGAGTTGATTCAAAATACTCGCTCAAACTCATAGAACCGGAAGGAAAACAGTTCACAATACTAAACAATTCCCTTGAAGAATACTACCCTGTGAGCAAAGAACTATTCTCGCCCAGCCAGGGAATCGACGCGTACATAAACATCAACCTTGAAAAAATCGCAGGCGAAAATGAAGACGAATTCTTCGAGTCGCTTGACGAAGTCGCAGGCGCGATAGAAGAAACCCGCAAAAAAAAGCAGGCGCTACTCGCAAAAAAAACATACTTAAAAGAATTCAACACAAGCGAGCTAAAAACAGCGATCGGGCTTACAAACCTCAACATGCTCGCGCAGAACTTCACTGCAAACAAACAAATAGAATTCGCGACAAGAGCATACAAAGAAATATCAAAACTCTTCAGCGACTGCCTGCTGTTTGGACTCAGCGGAGAAAATGTAAGAGCAAAGTTTTCCGAAGCAAGCGAAAAAGAAGTATTTTCACAACAGACGCTCGGCTTTGACGAGTGCTTAAAAGAAAAGAAATGCTGTTTCACCGGAAAAGCCGCGACGATAAAAGAAGTGAATGAACTCTTAGACAGAAAAGTGAAAAAAGTCGAGTTTGTCGGCGGAATATAATATACTGCTAAAGCTTGCTTCCGTGCCTCGGCTGTTCCCTAAGCCTAGTAGCATGCTTAACTTTTGGGCGCTCAATCCTTGGAGCCCTTGCGTGAACAAACTCATTGCTCTTAAGAAGGTCAACTTTCATCAAATAAGCGTAAGACTTTGCCTGCTCAATGAAAGGAACCAAAAAAACCATTATAATGAAAAACGAAACAATCGCGCCCGGAAGATTCATAAGCTCAAGAACAAGCTCCAAATAAACCGCTGCGAAAAGAACAATTGAAGAAATAACTACAATCGCTACAGCAGTCAAAGGACTCGAAGCCCAAAACTCAAGACTCTTTCCAACAGCCTCTCCCACAGTAGCTTCGTCAAGAACAATGCTCTGAGGAGCAAAAAGAACCGCAAGCGCAATCAACGCGTCAATCACCAAAACGACAGGCGCAAGCCCGTAAGTGAATCCAACAACTCCGATAACGTAAAACACTATCGCAAGAATTAGGTAAAGAACAAAAATCTTAAGCGCTGCAACTTTGAACAGGTTATTCCAATAAGTGTCAAAACTAATATTCTGAACATCCCTATGAACCGAGTAAACAGTCAGGGACACGAAAAAAGAGAAAACATAAAGGAAAACAAGGACAAGCAAAAGCCCTATGATTCCAAGAAGACTCAAATCAAACGAGACAAAAACAGTCCCTGCGTTAAAAAAAAACTGCGAGAAAAAAGCAAACAAGGCAAGAAAAATGAACAAAACCCCAAAACTAACCATTACCCTGGCGTTTGAGAAATATTCTTCAATAGCCCTCTTTAAAACAATCCCAATCATCCAAACCAAACCAATTCATCACTAAAAAAGTTTAAAAAACAACCTAAGAGCTAAAAAACACGCAGAACTTTGCCCACAAGATAATGCGATTTGACTTCCTCAATTCGGACAAGAACAAATTCCCCAAATCCCTCCCTCACAAAAACCGTGTTATACTCATTAGTCCTTGCATTAAACCCGTTCTTCGCCTTTTCAGACACAAGACACTCAAGCTCGGCGCCCAAAAGATGCTTATTCTTGTCTGCAAAAAGCTCGTTACAGAACTTTGTAAGCACCCTGGTCCTGTCCTTCTTAACCCCTTCCAAAAGCTGGCCGGTCATTTTCTCAGCAATAGTTCCCTTGCGCTTCCCAAACCTTGAAATATTTACAATATCCGGGCGAACACTCCCCAAAACTTTAAGAGTTTTTGAAAAATCCGCATCAGACTCTTTTGGAAACCCAGCAATAACATCAGTCGCAATCGTAATATTAGGAAAAATTTTTCTCGCATAATCAACGCACTCAACAAAATCCTTTACAGAATACCCGCGGTTCATTAATTTAAGCACGGAATCAGAACCAGATTGAAGCGGGAGGTGCAAAAACTTATACACCCGCTCATCCTTCATCAATTCCAAAAGCTCATCCTTTATTTTCATGAAATGATTCGGATTCATCATCCCGAGGCGAATCCTAAAATCCCCCTTGTTAGACAAGAGCCGCTTCAAAAGCCGCGGAAGAGAAGAATTAATATCAAAACCATAACACCCGAGGTCCTGCGAAGTAAGCCAAACTTCTTTTGCGGGCCTGCTTAACTTATTTCCTTTAAGAGCCGACACAAAAGCAGAGTTAATGCTTTCAACAGAATAAGAAAACAGCTGCTTTCGCGCAATTTTCGCCGAGCAATAAGTGCAGGCGCCAAGACAGCCAATAGACGCGGGGATTATTGAAATAAAATCCCTTTCCCTTAGAGGAACAATCTCCGGAGAAAAATCCTTCTCCCTAATTCCAAGCGCCCTGCAAAGAGAAGCGAGTGAATTATCAAGCACAATTATTCTCTTGTCAATTTTCGCTACCGAGTCATGCTGGGCGCTTGCAAGACACCCCATTACAAAAAGCTTTGCGGAAGGCTTTTTTTCTTCAAAAAGAAACTTAATTCGAGAAAGCATCCTCTGTTCGGTGACCTGCTTTACTGAACAAGTGTTTATGATTACAAAATCAGCTTTTTTAAAATTACTGACCTTCTTAAAACCCTCGCCGAGCAAAAACCCTGCAGTCTGCTCAGTCTCTGAAATATTAAGCGAACACCCGTACCCTTCGGCAAAAAAAGTCTTCATACAAAAACAGCGCTAAAAAAGGAATTTAAAACAACCTAAACGGCAAAAACCAGAAAAGAGCCTAAAAAAACTCTAATCGCTCTCTTCCGAATATTTTCGGTAAAGCCCGTAAACAAAAAACGGAAGCCACGCGGCAATAACGCCGAAAATGAATGAAATAAACATGCTTTTTCTCAACTCCGGCCAAAACGCTATAGGAACAAACTGATTAACAGTCTGAGCCCCGCTGTTCTGCGCCTGCGACAAAAGCTCTTGATTCACTTTCTGAACGCTCACATAACAATCGCTTGAAGAATTCTCAGCAAAGCAAAATGAAAGCGAGTACTTAACCCCGTTTCTTGAATTAAGCGAAGCTGCCTCGCCCATGTAAAAACTTAAATTAACATAATAACCGAAAACAAGCACTAAGAGCACGACAACCAAAAACCAGATGGAATAAGCTTCCTTTGATTCAAAATAATCATTCCACCACTTCATCGCAAAATATGCTATTATAAAACCCGCGACAGGAGCCAAGAAATACATCAAAGAACTCCAAGCGTCAAAAGGCAAAAACCATCCTACTACAGGAACGCCGCTCAAAAAGCCAAGCGAACCGCTCGCATAACAAGCAGAGCCGTTCACAGGATTAGTGCACGCCCCGCCGATTACCCACAAAATCAGATAAGAAACAATGAACCACGCGATAATTATAGGAACAAAATTTTTGTTTTCAAAAAGCTCAGCCAAATAAACACCTTTTATTGATACAACGAATAAGCGAATGATGAGTTTTTAACTATTACCATGCGTCCTTATTTAGAAACTAATTGAAATGATGATTATGACGCAAATGGAGCTCCCATGGGTTGAAAAATACCGCCCCGCAACGCTAAAAGACGTAATCGGGCACGAAGAAATAACTTCAAGACTCCAAAGCTATGTCGACAAGAAAAATCTGCCGAACATGCTCTTCAGCGGACCCGCAGGAACCGGAAAAACAAGCTCAAGCATAGCGCTTGCAAAAGAACTTTTCGGAAAAAACTTTGAACAAAACTTTTTGGAACTAAACGCGTCGGACGACAGGGGAATTGATGTAGTGAGAAACACAATCAAGGACTTTGCAAGAACACTGGCATTTGACTCTGGATTCAAGATAATATTCCTTGACGAGTGCGACGCTCTTACAAGCGACGCGCAACAGGCGCTAAGAAGAACAATGGAAAAATACACAAAAACATGCAGATTCATACTCTCATGCAACTACTCTTCAAAAATACTTGAGCCGATACAAAGCAGGTGCGTAATATACAGATTCAAACCGCTGAGCGCAAAAGATGTTGAAAAACAAGTTTCTGTAATCGCTGAAAAAGAAAAACTCAACATTGATGAAAAAGCGATTAAGGCAATAAACTATGTCAGCCAGGGAGACATGAGAAAAACAATAAACATACTCCAAGCCGCGGCAACTCTTGAAAAAAAAATCACTGAAGACGGAATATACAGCGTATCAAGCAAAGCAAGGCCGGAACAAGTGCAGGAAATGATACTCCTCGCGCTGAAAGGAAAATTTTTGGAAGCGAGAAAAAAACTTGAAGAACTCATGTACGAACAGGGAATGAGCGGAGAAGACGTGATAATGCAATTATACAGAGAAACAATGGCGCTTGACGAAAAAGAATTAACCGACAAGGCAAAAATAGAACTCGTTGACACAATAGGAGAATACGATTTTAGAATAGTTGAAGGCGCGAACGAAAGAATACAACTCGAAGCGCTGCTTGCGCAATTCATGAAGCACAAAAAGTGAAAACAAAATGAGGCGGACCATTTCAAGAAAAAGAAAAAATCCACCAACAAGCCACGAAATGAAACAATCAACAATAAGAAAAATAGCCATGCAATCAATGACAAGAAGCGGAAACAAAGCACTTCAAACAAAACCAGTAATGAGCCTCGCAAGACAACAACAATTTCTTAAAGAAACAGTCACAAAAAGAATAATTGCCTCTTCAACCACAAGAGCGCTTGACATGCTCAAAATACACAGCGTAAAAAAAAGAGCCGCAATACAACTCGCAATGCAGGAATTCCAAAAAGCGATGGGCAACACGGAACTTGAAAGAATAGCGCTAAAAAAAGCGCTCAAACAAATGACTGGAAAAGAATTCGACGCATTCATAGGGTCTCTAAGCCAAATAAGAGACAAAAACGCAAACCATGTGAACGCGTTTATAGAACTCCGGCTCAAAAAAGCCGCGGAAGCAATGAAAAAACCAGCCCGAAAAAGAATGCATTAAAACTATTTAACTTTTTTTGACACAAGCTTAAACTTTCTTGCCCTTCTTCTCGCAATTCTCTCTTTCGCAACCCACGCATAGGACTTTCGCTCGGCGCGGTAATAAGCAAGCATCTCCGCCCGCGTAGCCTGAATAAAATGCGGCTTAACTTTCAAGAGAGGACCTAAAAGCAGGGCGTGAACTCCACCCACAAGAACAATATCAGGTTTTATGCGCATAATGGACTTAGCCATAAATTTTGTTCTGGAATTAACCATCACATACTCCCCTTTCTGCGTATGGCGCGGGTCAACAAAAAAAGCGCTCCTTGCAGTTTTTGCCCCAATAGAATCGCCTTTTGAAGTGTCAAGCCCGACAAATTTTATTTTCTTATCTCCAAAAACATTTCTGCGGGAATAAACAGCCTCTTTAAGCGAGACAACAGTCGGCAAGTGCTCGCCGTCAAACGGAACGCGTTTAATCCACTTTTGGTGCGGCTCAAGCGCTATAGTTACAGTATCAGACTTTGATTTTGCGATTGAAGCGGCGAGCAAATCCGCAACCGCATTAATCTCGCTTGTTGTTCCCTTGTGCCACGTGCCGAACAAATCCATACAAAAACAACCTTCGCGATTTATACAAAAATATTAATCAAACTAATTAAAACCACTGGCTCAAGCGAGTCTGGGACTTAAAATGCGCAATCAACGCGGACTTATTCTTATACTGCTCAATCGGAACAGTAAGCTTCTTTGACAAAAACTCAAGAACCAAATCAAAATTAGTAAACTCAAGAGGCTTCTCCTTAAGCGCCGCCCTGACATTCTCCCTAATCTGCCACACGCCAAGAGGCACTGCATAATCCTTTCCAATCTCCCTAAAAACAATCGCAGCCGCGTTTGATTTCTCCGCAACCAAGTACTCGGCAACAGCAAGCCTTGAAGCAAAATAAGCCCCTTCAGTCTCGTCAGGATAACCCTTAAGCCCCGAGCTCAACTCATGATCCGCAAGAACATTATAACTCGCCGCGCCCTGCGTCCAAATACCACCCGGGAGCCAGCACTCAATCTGCTCAAAACTCCAAGGATAAGGCATTAAAAGAACCCAAAAATCGTTATCCAAATACTTTGAGTGAAACAGCCTAAAAGAATCAATCACGCCGTTCTGCGAAATTTTTTCCTCAATAAAATACTTTGAAATATTAGAATCAACCGCAGTAATGCTCCACCTTGTCGGAACAAGCTTTCTATTCTTCTTAACCCCAAGCGCCCCGCTTGAAAGAACTTTTGCAAGAGTAGAAACCGCAAAACCCTTGTTGAACAAATCAATCAACGCAGTGTTCGACTTGGCGTCAGTATCAGAAGTGTAATAATCAAGCTCTTTTGGAATTTTTGGATTCTCAAGCAGGCTCACTTTGTCAAGCTTCGCGCTCGGACCAAGAGGCGCAGTGAAAGAATCAAAAGACACGTCGCTTTTTGGCTTCTCCGCCAAATTCACTTCAAGCTCAAAAAGAGAAGAAGACATCGCAATCTCCTGAAAATCAAGAAGCTCATAATTAGGATCGCTCGCAAGCGAAACAGGCATAGTCTTGTACGAGCGGAGAAGAGACTCCCTAAAAGAAATAATCTTCTCCTGAGGCAAGCCGTACCACTTTTCCGGCAAATCGCTCACATCACTTACTTCGTTAGGAAGAGCTGAGAGCGGAGCAACGGCAACTTTAGGATAATTCTGCCACGAAACAAAAAAACCGGGAGGAGAAGCGCCGACAAAGTTAGTGCCGTGCATGGAAGAAACAATCTTTGTGTGGCTCGCATTCTTCTCCAAAATAGGACACTTAGAAAGACCGCAAAGCAATTTTCCCTTACACTTAATGCACAACTCAGGAGAAATCAATTAAATCCACTCCAATCTCTGCTGTGCTGCTCCGCGCAGCACAAAAGCGTTTCCCGTTTGGTCCAACCGGAAATGGACATGCAAAGCTCAGGTGAAATCATTCAACCGCATCCAAAAAAACAAAAAACTATTCCAATAATAAGTAAACCAGCGGAGAATAAAACATTTTGCATCTTCATCAGCGAAAGTTACAATTTTCCCCACGCAAGGAATAGCTTTTTATTATAGTGTGGTATTCAATAGTTGCATGGCATTTAAAGACATAGTTTCAGCGGCAAAAAAGCCCGCGGTTTACAGAGCACCGCCAACCCCGCTACCCCAGAACACAGCAAATATTATCGACGCGGAAGCACAGGTTGAGGCATTGCAGGAAAAAAACCACGACGGAGAAACAATAGTTCCCCACGTAGAGAAAAAAGACATTTCATACAAAGACTCTGAAATCACAGGATTTGTTCCAAAGCCAAGAACT
>CAZJAE010000013.1:3702-12435 GCA_964544205.1 uncultured archaeon | reverse complement strand
TCATCCTCTGCCCTTGAAAGCACCTGCGCGGTAATATTAATCGAATTTGCAAGAGTTTCAAGCTCATCCCCAGTGCTTACCTCGACCCTCGCCCCGTAATTTCCCGCCTTTATTTTTTCCATTACCCCCTGAATCTTTGTAATCGGCTGGGTCACAAGAGTGTAAACAATGTACCCAAGAGCCACGACAAACAACAAAACAGTTAGAATCATTATCCCAAGATTTCTTGAAAATGCTGATGAAAGCTCTCTTGAATCTGCAAGAACAGAATTAGCCTGCTCAAGCGCCTCGCTCTTAGAAACAGCAATAACTAAATAAGTCTCGCCCTCGTCAACGCTCGTCCGCTCATACGCCCCTAAATAATCTACTCCGTCCTTTCTAAACTCAAAATTCCCAGAGTTGCCGGGAAAAAAATTCTTGTTAAAAAAAGACTGCTCGGAAGCGGATTCATTGACAGAAAAACTCCCCTCATAAGTTCCAAAGTTCTCCTGATTAACCACTGTTTTTGAAACAGTCACAGGCCAAGGCAGAACCGCGCCGTTGTTATTCTCATAAACCAAGTCAACAAGCTCGGCAAATCCGGAATCATAATAATAAAACAAGTAATGGTCAACGTCCCCAGTGATTACATTTTGTTTATAATTAATAACCGCCACCCCAAGCCTTTTGCCGTCCACATCAATCGGAGTAGCGTACCTAATGACAGGCGTTTTTGTTCTCTCAGAAACGCTGATTTCAGAAACGTAAATAGAACCTGCAGGAGTAATGCTTGGATTCATTGATTCCTTAAACCAGTTCTTGTTAACCTTGCAGTCCCCCTTGTCAATGTCGGCAAAAACAACCCCTGCAATATTGCACCCATCCGAAGAAAAAAGCCTGATTGCCTCGATTTCGCCCGACCGCGTGTTAATCATATCTCTGAAATAGTTGTTAAGTGCAGCAACATCGTTTTCGTCAAGACAATCCGTTTTATTTTCGCAAAGAGAACTCTTTACAAGAAGCGCCTCCATTTCAGAACGCTTATTTTCAAAAATTAAGGAGGAAATTTTTTCATACTCGGAAACATTCACTTCAACATTGCTTGCAAGCCACACAGCGTCGTCAATAAGAGCATAATTTACCTGCGACTTTATCCCTTCAATGTAGGCATTATTCGACTCGGCAAGAGAGTTGTTGAAAGAGTAAAGAACAAGGTAGCTTGTTATGCATAAAGGAAGAAGCACTACAAGAAGAGAAAGAAGAATAAGCTTTCTTCTCAAGTTTCCAAGGAAGAAATCCCCAAAAGAAAAGCCCTCTTTTTCAGTCATAAAGGCAAATCACTTCAAGCTGATGACCTTGTCAACAAACATTCCCGTCTCCTGAATCAATAGAGACTGCTCGTTAGTATTAAGCGCGTAAAACACTGCTCTTGTCTTTGAAGACTTGATTTTATTAATAAGCATCGACACGAACTTTTCAACAGGCTCTTTTTTTTCATAAATCAAAAGATTCGTCAAAGAGTCAAAGATAACATACTCGTAATCGTGGCCCAAAAACCTGCTGACCGCAAGCGACAATTCAGTAAGAGAACCCGGCGAAGTCACATAATAACACCCCTTGGTCTGGTCAGGGACTTCCTTTATAGTCTTAGTAATCGCGTCGACAAAAACAATATTATTCACGTTAATCTTGTTCTTCTTAAAAAGCTCCTTAAGCGAGTCAAAAGTCTTGTTAAGAGTCACATAACACACATTCTTTTTTGAAAGAATTTTTGCTATCTCAAGAATCGTCTCGTTATACTCAAGACTGTTCACTAAAAGCAAAACCGTCTGGTTATCCTTAAGCTCCTTTTCAATATTTATCTTCATCAAAAATTCCTTTCCAAATAATTGCATTCACAAAATTATTTTTCAATCCCGAAACAAAACTAAAAATTTACGCTGTAAGCTCCTTTACCTTCTGCACAAGCTCGTTAATGTCAAACGGCTTCTGCAAAAAATCCACTACATTCCCTTCCTTGAGCAAATCCTCTCTCTCAGCTTCCGAAAGCCTAACCACGCTCAGATAAGCGATCTTAATGCCCTTGATTTTAGGAATAATCTTCTTTACAGGCGTCCCAGGCATCATGATGTCCATCAAAATCAAGTCAGGCTTGTCTTTCTTGAGCTTTTCAAGACAGTCATCCCCATTAACTGCGGAAAGCACTTTAAATCCGTTCATTTCAAGAACAGTCTTCACAGTATAGCGGATGTCGTCCTCGTCGTCAACCACCATCACAACCTTTCCTGATGAATCTTTCTGCGCCATTAAACCACCTAACCCAAAAACTTCTTCACTGCCTTGACATATTCCCCTTCGTCAAAAGGCTTCTGAATAAACCCGTCAACTTTTGAGAGATTAACCTCTTTTTTCGGAACTATGGAAACAAACACGAGCCGAAAAACTCCGTTCGCCCTCTCCTTAAGGAGCCTCGCCAAATCATATCCTGAAAGAGTGCTCATCTTTATGTCAAGCAACACAAGGTCAAACTTTTCCAGCTTGAACAAGTCCCACGCAAGAGCGCCGTTTGTAGCGACATGAACCTCGATGTTTTCCTTCTCAAGCATTTTTTTAGCGCGCTGAAGATAACTAAAGTCGTCATCAACCAACAGCACTTTCTTCGCCATACCGCATCACCTCCGTCAGAATGTCTCAAACGATTCTTCGAAAGGATAAACAACAAAGCCTTCTCTCTTCTTGATTTGAACAGGCCTAATTTTGAGCGAGTGATTAGTAGCACGCATCTTCCTGACGCTGATTGCCCTGTTAAGCACGTTCTCCTTCTTGTCAAGCAAAAGCATAATCACTCCGTCGGCAACAAACTCTTCAACGCCCGAGCGCGACATGCTGACTTTCTCTTCCTTAGTTTCGGAAATCGCAAGCGTAGTAACGCCGGTTTTCTTCAAGGCGTTCGCAAGGTCAACAATGCTCCTCCTCGTCTTGAACCTGTCCTCAAAATAAAGCTCAAGAACAGAAATTGAGTCAATCACGAGCCTCTTAGCCCCGACAGAATCAATAGCGTCAAGAATACTCTCAATCAGTTTGTCAAAATCATAAATCTTCGGCTCAAGAACAAGCACTTCCCGGTTTGAAACAAGCTTAGTCAAATCCATCCCAAACCCGACCATCTGAAGCTTGTTCTGGTCATAATTCTCTTCAAGAGAAACATAAATCCCCTTCTCGCCATTCAAAGCCCCGTAAGCCAAAAAATTCATGGCAAAAATAGTCTTTCCTGTTCCAGCACCCCCCGCAAGGAGAACAAAAGCGTTTCTTGGAACTCCACCCTCAATAAGTTCGTCAAAGCCCTTAACACCCGTAGGAACCCTCTCAATCTCAGGCATCTTTATTTTTGAAAAATCAATGCTTGACGCCAAATCCTTAGGTTTTCTTGACTTCACGAACTTCTTTTTAGCCACAATATCAGCCCCAAAATAACTAGATTATAACGATTTTGTGATTTTTAATTGTTTTCGTCCCAAAAAAAGGAAGTAATATAAACAAAAAAAGCATTGATTAAAGCGATACAAAATGCCAAACAAAGCCAAAATGGACAACTACGCGCAGTCCGGACTCGAATACCTGATGACTTACGGTTGGGCAATAATCGCAATAGCAATAATACTCGGAATAGTAATGTTTATGCTCGGAAACTCATCCACAATCCAGCAGTGCACAATAAGCCCCTCGCACGGAGCAATAGCATACAGCGAAAGCGCCATGCAGGCAAACACATTCACATTCATAATAAAAAACGAGACAGGAAAAACAATCACAAACGTGACGTACTCTTTTGACGGCTCGTTTGGAAACTTGGCATCAACGCCGACAGACGCTTCAATAACCTCAAACTCAAGCGTTACAAAAACTGTCACAAATATCGGACTCGCATCGCAGGAAACTTACGACGAGACAATCACTATAAGCTACAACAGACAGGGAGTGGCAATGACTTCAACACTCCACTGCACAGGAACAGTTCCATAAAAGAATTAAAAAAATAATTAAACAATACAAGAACTAATTATTAATAAATAAAAAGAGAAAAATAAAAAAAGAGGAGCTAATCCAACCACTCCTCACGCATGAACGCCGCTATTTTTAGAAAGAAAAAATAAAAAAAAACAAAAGAAGCAGTCTATTTTTTATTTCCTGCATTTTTTATTTTCAAAAAAGCTTCTTTTAGAACAGAACCACTTCTTTTAATCCAATCATCTGTCCGAGCATCAAAACAGCAATGAAATACACCGCGAGCGAAACAATCATCAGCACAGGGAAGAACCTCAAACCAGCAAGCTCCCTTCCGTACCTTATTATTCCAATCAAGAGACTGGCAAAAAACGCTGTGCACCCAAGGCAGGCGAAAGAAAACAATCTAATCATCTCAAAAGGCACCTGCTGTTTCTGGCTCGTGTCGCCAAAAAGAGTGGACACGAAAGGAATCGTCTGGCTGTCAACATTATCAGGAATAGTAATGGTCTTCTGCTCAGCCATCATCTGCGAAACAACAACACCAGAACCGAAAAGCATCGGAGCGCCGATAGCCGCCGCTATGATAATCAGGAAAATATACATTGAAATGTTCGCCTTAATCTCGCTGTTAATCGCCTCCTCTTCCCTCAAGTCCCTTGAAACCCTCAAAAGCAGGCTTCCAAAAGAACCCCCCTTCTTTATGCCTTCAATAATAAGCCAAATAGTTTTTCCAAGAACGTACGAATTAACTTTCTTTGAAATGCTTGTAAGAGCCTCTTCAAGCGTCCTGCCCGAAAACATTTCCTTAGCCGCTCTCTTTAGAAGAAGAGCTAGTTCTCCAAACTCCGGGCGAGCGGATTCAACAAGCGCATTCTCAACAGTCAAACCCGAATTAACATTAGTTGCCACAAGCTCAAGGGCGTTAGGAAGACTCCTCTCAACCCTCCTGATTCTTGTAAGCTCGTAATAGTCAAGAAAAACATAAATCGCGAACAAAAGTATTACCGTTCCGGCCAAAAATGCGCCTATCGCGTAAAAAATCGATTTATATACAATCAAAACATCAATTCCGGCAAGGATCCCTATTAGAATCGGAATAGTCATCATGAAACCGATAATTTTTCTTTTCGAAATCCTGTCCCCCTCAACCCAGAGCTTCTTCTCAAAAGCATCAGTAATCACGGAAGGAAAAAAATCCCCAAGCCTAAGCCATATAGAGCCCTTCATTCAAACGCCCCCCATAAGACTAGGCCTTCTCGACTTCATGAAACCGACAAGCATGAACTGCGCAACGACAACCATTATTAGAAGAACTAAAAACAAGAACGAACTTATCTGTACTCCAGGAAGAGAATTCATAACCGAAAGGAAAGTCAGCGCCATTGCAGGAACAATAACCGCAACCATCATGTAAACAAGAGTAAGAACCCTAAGGGAAGAACCGTAAGCAATAATCTGCGTTTTTTGGTAACGCTCAAGCGACTCAAGACTCTCCTCAATAACCTGCGCGATTGGAGCACCTGCCTTCATTCCTGAAACAATCTGCCACAAAACCTTGCTCAAAAACTGGCTCGAGTTCTTAGAAGCCACATCCTTAAGCACTTCATCCTCCCTCTCTCCAGCATTGAGCCTTTTAGCAATTCCCCTGAACACTGCCCCCATCTCTCCAAGCTCGTTTCGCGACACAATAACCATCGCATCAAACAGACTCACACCTGCTTCAAGCTGGACAAGAACAACCTTCAAGCCAAAAATAAGATTAGAGTCAATCGAATTCACCTTTTTTTGAACATAAATCGTCGGATACAAAAGCATTCTGACAAAAATGAGAACGCTGATCGCAAGACCCACTACAACCCCTGCAATAATTGCGAGGTCAAACCGCGCAAGAGTAAGCGTGCCTGCAAGGACAAACATTGTGATAAGCCCGTAAAAAATACCGCTGAAAACCGAGACGGCAAAATAGTCATCGCTCGTCAAATCAATGCCAGCCTGAGTGAGAACAGCATCGTACCCGGGGAAGAAACTCCCTATGAACTCTCCAAGACCCCGAAACGGAGCGCTGAGATTTCTTATAGTATCCCTGTCCAGCGGCACGAAAATATAATTAACCATTCAAATCACTCGTCACTTTTTTTCAAACAACATCCTCGGGTCTTTTCCTTTCTGCGAAAAATCAAAAACGAGCTCCGGGTCCTGGTAATACTTTGCAAAAATCATTCCCAAGTCCTCAAGACTGAAAATTCCCTTCTCAACAAGCCATTCAAGGATTTTTTCTTTCTGCCTCAACTCGCTTGAAATTTCAGAAGGACTCATTCCAGTGTGAACACTCACCAAGTCAAAGAACCTCACGCTGTCATGCTGCTTTTTTATAGCCCCCTTAATCGGGATATACCTGTAAAGCACATTCGCCTTTGCTGACTGCTCAAGACCCCTGTCTTCAACAACAATCTCCGAAATCTGGTAAATGGATCTCTTGCTCGTCCTGCTGTTCCTAAAAAGAGTAATGTTAAGCCCGATTGAGGCAAGCATTCCTTGAGGAATATCAATAGGAGGATTTGCAAAACGCCTAATAGTTTCTTCAGCAGTATCCGCGTGGAACGTGGCATAAACACTATGCCCTGTATTCATTGCTTCAAACATTACTTCAGCTTCCTTCTGCCTTCTAACTTCCCCGACAACTATCCTGTCAGGACGCATTCTCAAGGAATTCACTAAGAGGTCAAGCATGCTAATCTCACCCTTGCCTTCAGTATTCGCAGGGCGCGAAACCATCGGAACCCAGTGAAGGAACTTTGGAAGAGTTAATTCCCTAGTGTCTTCAATAGAAATTACTCTTTGAGTAGGAGGAATCAAAGAAAGACATGCGTTAAGAAGCGAAGTCTTTCCCGAAGCTGTTCCGCCGGAAAATATAACGTTAAGTTCGTAATGCATAGCCATCCAGATAATCGCCATGGCTTCGCTTGAAGCGCTCCCGCTCGAAATTAATTCAGTCACAGTCCAAGGATTTCTCCTAAACCTTCGGATAGTAATCGTGTTTCCGTGAGACGACACAGGGTTAAGCGTCGCGTTAGCTCTGTCCCCCGTCGAAAGATGCGCGTCAAGAAGCGGAGTGAGGACAGTAATCTGCTTGCCCGACCTTCTCGCAATAATCGAAGCGAAGTTCTCAATCTCTTTCTCCGAATCAAACCACAAGTTAGTCTTCATCCACCCGTACTTTTTGTGATAAATCCACGCAGGCTCAACAGCCGAGTTCAATACTATTTCTTCAATATTGTCATCCAAAAGAACATACTCAAGATCCGCCAGCCCGAGCATTTCATTTAACAAAATCTCGACAAGAACGTCAATGTTCTTCCTCTCCGGACCAAAAAGCCTCTTTGAGAGAAGCTCGTGAGCAAGGAAAGCAAAATCCTTTCGCACGGATTCAATGAATTTCTGGTCAACCATTTTTTCAACAGGAATCTTTGAGCGCGAAAGAATCTCAATCTTTATTTCATCAAGAGTAATCCTCGTTCCGGAACCAACTTCAGGGTAAGAAATGTGATAATGAGGAACAAAATCCATAGGGTCGTTGAACAAAATAACCCTCACGTCAGCCTTGCAGTTCTCGATAGGGTACTCGCCAATCATTGCGTCCGGATTGACTATCTCGGACTCTCTTCTTTTGATTCCGCTTCCAGCCTCATTCACTCAAGATCACCCTTTTCAGTAAAAACTATTTTCGGACTGCCCATTAAAGGATAAAAAATTTTCATCCGCCCAGTTTCCTCAAAAATTCTGGCAAGCTCAAGCACGTCGCCCTCCTTAATCGCAAGCGATTTTGACAAGTCCTTCACCGCCACTGATTTTCTGACAGAAACAATAGAATACATTTTATCAAAAACTGTCTTAACCTCGTTTGAGCCGATTACTCCGCTCTGCGAAACGATGCTCTTTGTAACAGTCTTTCCTGCTTTCTCCTTCAACGCCCACTTCCCCTTCCCCGCTTTAGGCTCGCACACATTAATAGCCCCCTCTCTTGCAGCCCACTTCTTCCGCTTAATAGTAGGAAGGCATATTACATTCTGCTTAGGCTTTACTACCGGTTCTGGAGCCTCAAACTTGAGCTTTGTTCCGGCAATCTTCTTTGCTTTCTGCATATATGTAGGAAACTCAGCGGTTTTTCCTACAGAAATCTCGCTCTTTAAAGAACTGCCCTTTGGAACAGCAGAAGGCGCAATGAAAGCATCGTTAGCATCATCTTTTCTAACAACCTCTCTTTTAACAGACTCATTCTTAACAGACCCTTTTTTGGCAGAATCTTTCTTCACAGAAGCTTCCACTCTTGGTTTCTGCTTCAATACAGGCTTTGATTTGATTTTTTGCTTTATTTTAGCGCCCACTTTTGAAGCTGATTTAGGAGCTTGTTTTTGAACAACAACCTGCTTAGCAGGCGGTTTTTTTGAATCCTTAAAACCCGCTTTCTTTTCAACATCATCCTTTGCCTTGGTTTTAGCGTCGCTCCCGCCTGCATTCTTGGCATTGTCCTTGACCTTATCCTTATCCTTTCCTTTATCCTTGTTCTTGTCAAGGCCTTTTAGAATATCATCAATCAACTGAATATTAACCATTTATTGCACCGATTCACTATTTTTAACACTATTATTAGGATTTTGTGGTTTTTTAACTTAATTATGCCAAAAAATCCTCTAAAATAATAACTTCACTTATAGCCTCCGACCGGCTTTGCAGTAATTATGGACT
>CAZJAE010000013.1:0-3692 GCA_964544205.1 uncultured archaeon | reverse complement strand
CGTCAAGCCCCGCGCTGACAACAGAATCATTAAAAATTATGTTTGCGTCAAGCAAAACTTCCCTGCCCATTGAATCCCAGTTGAAAAAACCGCTCCCGTAACTAAAATTTATGTCGCTTGCGGAACCAAAAAGCCCTGAAGTTAGAGCAACGTGCCCTGAAGAAGATGGGTTAATGTTATTGTCAAAACTAAACTTCTCAACACCATCACTATTCGCAACTCTTACCTTGAGCCGCACAGGATACGGACACCCCCCGCAAAGAGGAAGACTCTGCGAAACAATATTAACGTCAGAATAAACATTCAAATCAAAATACAATCCAGAAAAATTAACCTGCGAGTAATTAATCCTCGCAAAATTATTATCCCCAAAGCCGGTTGAGGCGGAGTGGACAAGATTAACATCCTTTGACTTTACCCTAATTTTTCCAAAATCCACTCCGGAAGAATTAATCAAAAACGCTCCTGAAGACTGCCCCTGGACAAAAACATTGAGTTTCTGCATGGCGGACACTACATTAGAGTCCTTTGACGCTCTTGGAAACTTTTCAGAAAAATAAAACTTGTTAAAACTCGTCCCAAAGTTCAAATCCGCGCTTGAAGAATAAATCTTTGAAGCAAGACTGTAAAGGGAAGCCTTTCCAAAAGAAACGCTCTGCGCGGAAAGAACACTATTCATTGAAACGTTAGCCGTGTTTGAAACTTTCTGCTCCACAAAAGCAACCGAAATCAAAAGCATTGCCAAAAACAATGCTGAAAGAGTGATGAACACGCCCCTTTTGCTTCGTATAAAATTAATGCGCTTCATTTAGGCCACATCCTTATCTTTGCTATCCCATAATAAGAAACAACACCGCCCGACACCGACGCAAAATACCTTCTATGCTCCACAACATCGCTTGAATTAGAATCCGGAGCGCTGTTCACATCAAAAGAACTTGACAGAACAAAAGTATTCCCGTCAAAAGCCCTTATGTTCAAAAAATAATTATAATTCTGCGGAATGTTCTGATTAATAAAAGTCCCAATCTGGTTAGAATCAAAAGAAGAAAGTTTTCCAGACTCGTCGGCAGAGTTAAGCAAATCAATCGCAATCTGTTTTTGAAAAGCCTTCGGAGCGGAAGCCACAGGAGAATAAGTCACTGAAAAAAACGTTCCAAGCGCAATTATGAACACAATCACGGCGACAACCGCGTCAAACGAAAAGTGAAACCCTTTCTTGTTCGCCAAATAAAACCTATTTTTCATAAAGCACCACAAGAGCCCTCGCAGGAGAACCATTAAGCATCACAATCCTCTGCATTGAAACCGACTGCTTCTGACCAGCAGTTCCAAAATCAATAAAAGTAACCGAGTTAGAAACCACCCTCAGCCTGAAATCATAATTCTCTATCCCAAGCTCTCTTCGCAAATCATCATAACTCTGCGAAGAAAAACACGCAAGCTTGCTTTGGGAAATAAAATCCTTCTTATCCACAACCCCGCCCCGCAGGCAGTTAGTATCGGAAAAAATTGTTTCAGACAAGTTATACGCGTCAATCTGCATCTGGTAAAGAGTAGTCCCCTCGTCCGCAGACAAAGAATGCGAACCAACCATGCCAGCAGTGAATCCGAATAATATTATTGCAACAAGCGCAGCTGCCATTATGTCAAATCCTTCCGCCTGCCCCTTTTCACCCAAAAACAAAAAACTCATAAAAATCACTGCTGAGAAAATACAAACCCGCCAGAATACTTAATCAAAACAGGACCCTGATTCAAATCAACAACCATTCCAGTCGGGAGAGTCTTGCAAAAAACTCCTGAAAAATTCTGCCCCGCAACATAACCGACATAAATAGTGTCATTATTCAAGTACATGTTCCTGTCAACTTCCCCATTCCAGTCAAGCCCGGCATTTCGAGCCGAGAAAATCGCCTGAGCAACCTTGTCGCAGGCAGCCTTGTCAGTCAATTCATCAGACTTTTGCTGAAGCGACTGGGCAGAACTCGTTGTGAAAAAAATTATTCCAATAAAAAAAACGAGGAAAACAACCATGCCCATCATTGTTTCAAAGCTGACCTGCCCCCTTGTGTTTTCAAAAATACTCATGCAAAAAACCCATTAAAAAAATTTAATCCGAGTAATAAAGATTAATGTCGCGAACGTAAATATTTTTCACGTGATAGCCGGAAACGTTGTTTCTCAACCACGCTTTAATGGACAAGTATCTTCCATTCGCATTAATATTCACCCAGTTATTTGGAGAAATGCATGAGACAGAAGAAGAAAGCGAAACAGGCAGAGTGTTATTTGCCCCATAGTTCAAATCAACACAGCTTGTGGAAGAATTAACATCTCCGCTAACGTAAATACTTATCCAGTTAGCGTCAGAAACCTGCGAGTCGTACAAAATATTGTCAAGATACCCAATGAAAGAGTTTCTATAAATTGTGTTAATTTCAGAAGCGCTCAAAGCCCTGCCGTACACCGCAACTTCATCAATAAGCCCGTTGAAGTAATTCCCAATCTGCATATTAACTCCCGGCTGGTTTATTGACTGCGTCAAAGAAGCTGAAGAAGCAAGCGAGTTATTCAAGTAAAGCTTCTGCTGGGGAGCTGAAGCTGTTGAATCGTAAGTGAATGCAACAAAATTCCACCCGCTCGCAAGCGTTCCTGTAATAGTAGAACTATTAATCGTTGCCTTAACAGTAGAACCGCTCGCGGTGAGACTATAACCCGGCTTTGAAATAATAGTAGCGTCAGTATTAATGTCAGACCTTGAGTTTAGAGACGTAGAACCGCTTGTCCCAGCAGAACCAACGCCACCCGCAACTCCATTCTCCGACTGGGCATTGCCTTCTTCACCCTTGCCACCAGCGCCTCCGTTGCTTGCAATCCCAACTCCTCCCGCGCCTCCGGCAAATTCTGTTCCACCAGGCAGAGTGTAAATAGTATCAACACCGCTTCCAGCGCTTCCCCCGCTACCAGCCGAGCCTCCATTAGCCCTCACTGTGCCAGTGCTTGTAAGAGTCTTGTAAACAATGCTAACAGTTCCGCCGTCACCTCCGCGTCCGCCGCCTCCGCCACCGCCGCCACCAGCAGCGATGTCCCTATTCCCGCTCCAAGTAATATAAGTCCCGTTTCCTCCAGCGCTTCCATTTGATGCATTAAAACCATCAGCGTGAATAACACTCATGTTGTTAAAATCATAAGCGTAAATAGAAACTACTCCCCCTCCTTTACCACCATCTCCACCATTACCGCCAGCGCCGCTTGTAACGGTTCTTCCAGCATTTGACTGCGCTCCACCGCTTCCACCGCCTCCGCCTCCAGCGCCACCAGAACCTGCTCCTGCAATAGCGCCAGCGCTTCCAGCCCCACCGCTAGAACCAGCATTTCCAACTCCATCACCAACTCTTGAAGAACCGCCAGTACCTCCAGTACCTCCATCTCCGCCGCTGTTCAAATCAGTAACCGTGCCGTAATTCACAAACCTGTTCAACACGCGAACAACATACCCGCCGGTGTTAAGAGTAGCGCCGGGAGACACTGTCAAGTAATCATAATTCATGTCAGCAGTGAGTTCAGTATAACCGCTGACAGTAAAATTGCCGTCAACACCGTTTCCAAAATCGGAGTGCTTTGAGCCAAGAACATTCCCCGAACCATTAACCCAAGCTGTTAACGTCACTGCCGAGCCGTACTCCATA
>CAZJAE010000012.1:4101-12584 GCA_964544205.1 uncultured archaeon | reverse complement strand
ATTATCGTCCGGAGTGGCTTTTGCTTCTATGACGAATTCTTTTAGCGGGAGTGATTTGAATCACTCGGCGACTATAAGCGGGCTTGCGACTGGGAGCAACCCTATTTACATTAAGTGTCAGGGAGTCTCAAACGGCGCTGTTAGTGAAGATACTCTTGTGACTATAACTGTTGGGGCGGATTCTACTCCTCCTGTGATTAGCGGTTCTAATCCTTCCCCCCTTGCTTTTGGAACCGCAAGTTATAATCTTACAATTAGTACTGACGAGAATGCGTCTTGCAGGGATTCAAACACTTCAGGAGTAGCTTTTGCGAGTATGACTAATAATTATTCTGACGCAATAACTTCTCATTCAAGAACTATTAGCGGGCTTTTTAGCGTGAAGAATAAGAAAGACCAGAATACGTTTAGGACTAACTGCATTCCAAAAAGGCAGATTGCTTTGTTGTGAATTGCGTCTTCCTTCCATTTTCTCAAAATCAAGAAAAGCGCTATTCCCATTAGTATGTATAGAGTTGTCCATGCCGGCCCAAAGAGCCAGTTTGGGGGCGCAAAGAAAGGCTTTGCCAATGATGCGTACCAAGTGGAGATGTAAGGCGTTGTGAATGCCGAGCCGATGAATCCTGCAAGCAGGCAAAGGCCTATTGAGAACAAGAATAGCGTTAAGTCTTTTGAATACCCAGCCCATGTTTCAATTTTCCCTGTTTGAGATTTGAATTGTTTTTGCTTTGCTTTTTTCACGCTTAAAGTACGTTTTTGTTGTTATTAAGCTTCTCGGTTAGACTTTCTTGTAAAAAAATAATCATTGCAGCTGCGAGCAGTTAAAGCCCAAAAAATACAGCAGGCAAGATAGCCGTTAACGCTGGCGTCAAGGCGTGTTTATATAAATGTCTGGGACGAAGCCATAGTGGCTTGTTTGGATTTTGGGAACCCGCCCTTGTCAATTACGAATACGTGCTGGGGGTTTTGCGAACAGATGTAATCTTCGCCCTGTTGGACTAGTTTTACTGTATAAAACTTAGTTCCATAACACTTCGGACAGAAGTAATTCATTTTCCCACAACCTGAGAACTGCGCTTTTCCATTTAGGAAGAGGCATTCTCAGAGCGCATTTGTATTGAATTGTTCTTTTAAATTGATTGTGAGGGCACGGGGTTTTTGTTAAAAACTTGTTTTGAAGAGGTTTTGTTTTTTAGTCATGATTTTTGGCTCGTTCTTGGTTTTCTTATAATTAACAGCGTTGGTCTTTCAAGCTCGTCGACTCTTTTAACACCGTGTTTTTCCATTAGTCCTTGCGCTACGTGAGGAAATTTAAGCGACGGGAGGTTTAGGTAGTGTTGTCTTCCTTCAGGAGTCGCTCTTAGCGCAACGTATCTTGGTCCCCGCACGGCCTCTGAGTCTGTGAGTCTTCTGTGCATCACTTTTAACCCTCTTGATTTGGCGAATTTTTCAAAAGCCTCTATTTGTCTTACTGATTGTATGAATATCATTCTCCCGCCGGGGCGGAGTTTTTCTTTCGCCAGCGTCATGAACTCTGCGAGTTCCTGCGCTTTTATGTTGTTCAAAAAATAGCTACCAAAAATCACGTGGTAGTGGTTGTCGGGTTTTGCTTTAAGCGCTTCTATTGCTGATTTTCTTTCAAGTCTTAGGCTTTTTGGAATCCAAAACATTCTTTTTGCGCTTGCTCTTCGCCCTGCAAGAAATTCCGTTCTGTGCACGTTAGGATCGGCGGCGTCAAATTCCCTGTTCTTTCCGCGTTCTGCGGATTTTCTTGCTTTTCTTACGAGTTCTTTTGGGTTTCCGCCTGGTCCTGCTTCAAATATCCTAAAAGGCGCTTTTGAGTGAACCACTTTTTCAGCTGCTTGTTTTTGTCTTTCAATCTCTCTGGCCCTGTTTTCAAAAGCCTTCTTTGCGTCCTCTGCGTGGATTTTCCGCCCAACTGGGGGATTGGAGAGCAGCACTCTTGGTTTGTATCCTTTTCTCACGTGTCGCGGCATATAAAATAATTGGCAAAGGAATGATTTAAGCTTAATGCAGAAGGAGGAATTATTCTAAATAAAGAGGGGCTTTTAGAGGGCATAGTATTTTATTCGCTCAAAGTAAATAGTATTTTATGCCGAGAAGAAAATCCCCAAGAATGCTTGACGGTATGATGACTCAAAGACTGCCTAATCCGCAGATGGAGTTTGAGATTCATTCAACGCCAAAAACTTCACGGCTTGTTTTGCCTCCTAAAGAGAAGCGTTTTGTTCAGGGAGAGCTTGGGCTTGTCGTTAAGCCAAGAAGCGAGCCTCTTACTAGAAAACAGGCTTGGCTTCCGCACGGGCTTAAGGCTATGGAGTCCGCAGACGCGGTGGTTATTGAGCTCGGGAATGCAAAAAATCCTCTTGGTAAATATAGAGAGTTCATGGCTAATGGGAAGCTTGCGGCTTTCACTACGCCAAGGGACAGGTTGATGCTGATTAAGGCGGTTTGGAATAAGCTTCCTAAAAAGAGCCGTCCTAAATTAAAGCCGAATGCATCGCTTGGCGAGATTGAAATGGCTTTGCTTGGGAAGACAAGCGTGCCAAGCGAGTTGTTAAGAGAAGCTGAACAGCCGGGGCTTCATAAAATGTTTTCTCCCCACGAGTTGATGCTTGCGCGGGAAAAGAAAAAGAAAACTAATTAAACCCGCTTGCAGTAATTCTTAAAGTTGGTTTTTTTATGAATCCCCTCGTAAGGCTTTATAGAAGGCAGGCAAAGATTCTTGCTAAGCGAAAGACGCTTCCAGGGAATCTGCCAAGGGCGCTTAGGGTAAGGATTGCTTCGGAGAAGGCTCGTCTAAGACAGGCGGAATCTATTGAGAAAAAGAAGAATGTTTTTGACCCCACAATTAAACAGCTTTATATTGAAGCGCGCGAGAGGGAGCGGCTTGGAAAACCGATTATTCTTGATTTTAGTTCTTATTCTTATAAGATTTTTAGAACAATTGCGACAAAAAAATCCCAGTTTGCGTGGATTTTTGCAATCAAACCGACAGGAGGGTATGCTCTTGAGAATGAAGAGATGCTTGCAAGGCTTAGGAGAATGGTTGAAGAAAAGAAAAGCGATTCCCAGAGGATTGCGAGAATCAACAGGGTTTTGAGGGACTTAAAACAGTCCGAAATCAGGCTCTCTAAAATCACTTCAACTGTTTACCGCCTGACAAGCGGGAGAGATTTTTGGGAGAGGGAACAATCTTCGGAGCAGTTTCGCCACAACACTATTAATTTTACTCAAAGGCTTGCGGGGCGAATGGATACGGCAAGAAATGTACTCAATTCAATGAAAAGACCTCTTGTTCTTAAGGAAGCAGAGAAGGCAAGGCTTGAACGGCAGAGGGTGAGGGAAGAGAAGAGAGCTGTCAGGGTTGCAAGAAGAAACGCGCTTCTTGGAGAAAATTAAATTTAATCGTCTTTCTTTTAATAGGCTTTACTTCAATATTTTTGCTTTTTTGCTTTTGCTCTGTTTAGGCGTTTGAGTCTGTGGTGGAGAGCTTCAGTTAGGTGCTCTATTTGTGGCGCGGTTAAATGGACTCCGTTACTCCCGTTGTGGGAAAGGAGTTTTTTTCGTATTGAGGGCTCTTTTGGGTATTTTGGTCTTGCCAAGCAACTTCACATCCAAATTCGCAGGTGTTGTTTTATTTGGCAATTATTCTCTTGCCATTTTTATGAATATCTCGTCCCATGACGGCGCTGATTTTGGAGTAAATTCTTTTGAGCTTACCGCTTCTCTTGAAATTGTTAGGTTTATTTTTGGAAAGTACGGCGATAGCGACATCAGCACTTTTTCTGATTCGTTGAGCTGCTCGCGCGTCCCGTATCCGCTAATTACAAGGTCTTTTTTCGCTTTTCCTTTTTCGTGGAATTTTACTTCCATTTTTTCTACTCTATTAACCACATTTATCACCCTCAAACTCTACTTGCTTTTCTTTACTTTGGCAAGAACGAAAAGCAACTGCGAGATTAAGGATTTAAGTGGTATATAAATCATGCAGTATGAAAGAAGGAATTTTGCGCAGGAATTCTTTTGCAAAATATTTTTTGTGTTATTTTCTATTTTCTTCCTGTTTTTGAGTTAAAGAAGTCTTTCACTACCCGCTTGAACCCGTCTGGGAACTGCATTTTTGGGTTTCCTACTTCTCTTAGTAGTTTTTTGAGCGTTTCTGGTTTTTCCCTTGCAAGGATGACTGAGAGGCGCGCGGATACTTCGCTTTCGCTTTTTAGCCCCATTTTTCTCCACTCGTCAACGAGCCGATCAGATGCTCTGCTCCTTTGGGGGAGCATTCCGCCAATTACTTTTGGGCGTTCTTTTCCCCAAGTAGTGTGCGCCGGGCGGGATTTTGGTTTTTCTGTAATTGAAGAGATTATCATTTGTTTTGGGTGCGCTCCGCCTTTTGTTAGCGTAAGCACTGTGAATTCTGCAGGGCGGTTTGCGTTAAGCCGGAGGTTTCTGTCAACTCTTCTTATTAACTGGTCATTTACGCGCTGAAAACTCATTGCCGCGCTTTGTTTTCGCTGGGTTTTTTGCCTTCTTGCTGTCGTCATGAAAATTCCTTCATCAAAAAACTAATTAATCAAAAAACTAAATTCTTCGCAACATCAATTCACAAAATTCATTATTTACAACACTAATTAATCCAAATACTAATTTCCTTCCCAGTTATTACTTTGTCAGTTCTTCCTTGACGTATCTTACTAATTCCTTGTCAAATGGTTTTCTCGCATCGTCCATTTCTTCAAGGACTTTGGTTAAGTGTTTTTTTACGTTCCCGTCAAAAGCGTATTCCATTTGTTCGCGGAACTTTCTGGGATTTTTTGCAAGAAGGTGCCTGTTTGTTTCCCAAGTGTGGGTTATGTGCCGAGCCATTTTGCTTAGCCCGAACCTTGCCTGAAGTCCCTGCGAAAAGTGCATCGGGAGCTGGCTGTCGGGACGGTAGGAGTGTTCCAATAGTCCGCGTATTACTCCTGCCGAGCCGTGTCCTAACTGCATTTCAAACTCGTGCCACATTGTGTCAAAATTCATTCTTCTTTCCCTAAGGTTTCGCCATAAGTCAATTGCTTTTTCCTGATCTGGGGCGAGGGGTTTTGCCCGCATGCTTCTTATCCCGCCGACTCCTACGCGGGGCTTTCCAGGGAGTTCGGGGCGTTTTTGCCAGTGTCTTCTTTCTTCGTCAAGTATTTGAGTCAATACCTCGCTTCGTTTTACATTTCTTTTTACGAGGTTTGAGCGCCACGCGTCGCGCTGGGCTTTGTTTCCAAATCTTTGGGGCTGGTTAGGCATGGTTTCACTAACAGACTTCCATATTGCGTTGTATTTAATCCTATCTCGGGCTGGTAAAGAGGATTTTTGGCGCGGGTATTAGGAATAAAAAGGACTTCGGGTTTTGATATTAGTAGTGTTTTTGAGCGGAGCGGTGCTTTATGGATATTAAGTCAAAGATTAGAGCTATTCCTGATTTTCCAAAAAAAGGGATTATGTTTAGGGATATTACTACGCTTCTAAAAGACGCGCATGGATTTAGCCATGTAGTTAATGAACTTTTTGAGAGGTACAAAAACCAGAAGATTGATTATGTAGTGGGAATTGAGAGCAGGGGTTTTATTTTGGGAGCGGCTCTTGCGCACAAGCTTGGAATTGGTTTTGTTCCGATAAGAAAGAAAGGAAAACTTCCAGCAGAAGTTATTAGGGAAGAGTATGAGCTTGAGTACGGAAAGGATGTTGTTGAGATTCACAAAGACGCTCTTCTAAAAGGGGACAAAGTTATTCTTGTGGATGACTTAATAGCGACGGGCGGAACGGCTCTTGCTTCATGCAAGTTGATTGAAAAAGTCGGAGCCGAGATTCTTGAATGCGCTTTTGTAGTAGACCTCCCTGATTTGAAGGGAAAGGAAAAACTTGCTCCAAGGAAAGTGTTTGCGCTTGTAGAGTTTGAGGGTGAATAGGTTTAGTTTTTAATTTTGGTGCATGTGAATGAGCGACTGGGCTCCAACTGGAATAAGGGCGGAAGAATCTCTTACGCGCCACGGATTTAAAGTAAGCTTTTTTGTTTCAAACGGCAAGGCCGGCGACGTAAGTTATCTGACGAGCCCGCATATCAAACGAACTATTCGCTCAAGCGGATTTCTCAAGGAAGGAGTTGCGTTGGGATACATTAGTTTTTCGCTTCAACGGGAAGGAAATCTTCAAAGCCCCATTTATTCTTTTGACTTGCAGCCGTTTAAGCTTTCGGAAGAATTTGGCAGGGGGGTTGGGACCCGTCTCGAGATTCTTGCATTAAAAAAATTCCAAACACATCTTAGGCGAACCGGTCAAAGAGAGGCTTTCTTAGTCCCTCATCTTGACGAGATTGCGCTTGCAAGAGAAGAAAGGATTTCAAAAAGAGGGCTTGTTGTCAAAGGAGTGAAAACTGAGTCTCTTGCGAAGAGTCCTGTCCGATACTTTAATAAAGGAAAAAACAGCACTTTTGTTTCTGTTTCGCGGATGCTTGAACTTGCAACGGCTGATTTGAGGAGAATAAGGAAAAAGAACAGGCTGCTTGACCTCGGATTAAAGACTCATTTTGACGACGGGCACTTGAAGGGCCGAAGGCTTCAGGCGGCTTACAGGGCGGAGAGCGCGGAGAGGCGAGTAATTGCAGAAAGACTGGGAAGAAGTATTCAGAAAAGAAGGGCACAAAAACCCGGAGCAATAAAGTTTAGTACTAGAAAGGCATTAGTAAGACGTGGAAGGAAGTGAGTTTTGTGATTGGAATTATCGGCGGTTCGGGTCTTGAGGATCCAAAGATTTTGAAGGACTCAAAGGAGGTTGTTGTTAAGACTCCTTTTGGCGTTCATTCTCCGATTAAGGTTGGAAAGATTGGGAGCGTTGAGGTTGCGCTTCTTTCAAGGCACGGGTATAAGCACGAGTATTCTCCCACTACTGTTCCTTACAAAGCGAATATTTTTGCGCTTAAGGAGTTGAAGTGCAAAGCGATTATTGCGACAAGCGCGTGCGGTTCGTTAAAGGAGGATTTAGTGCCGGGCACGTTGTCTTTTCCTTCACAGTTCATTGACAGGACTACTAAGAGGGATTCTAGTTTTACAGAGGAGGGGAATGTTATTCATGAGTCCATGGGCGACCCGTTTTCAAGAGAGTTAAGAGAGGTTCTTGTTAATGAGTGTCATAAGCTTAATTTGGGTTTCAGCGCGGAGACTACTATAGTTACTATTGAGGGTCCGCGGTTTTCTACGCGGGCGGAGAGCGAGCTTTTCAGGAGCTGGCATTGCGATTTGATTAACATGACTACTGTTCCCGAAGCGTGTCTTGCGAAGGAAGCGAAGATTCCTTACCAAGTAATTAATTTGATTACTGATTATGACTGCTGGAGGGACGGCGCGGATGCGGTGACTTTTGAGGATGTAATGAAGACCATGAAGGAGAACGCTGAGAAAGTGAAGCGCTTGATTATTGAGGTTCTCCCAGTAGTTGATTCAAAGCTGAAATAGATTTAGCAGAGTTGTTTCTTGACAGGCAGAAAGTGTGTTTATTGTGCTTGGGCAAGAATTTTTTCCTTTGTTTTGTTCCAGTCGCATGGAAATTCGGGGTTTTCAACTGAAGCAAAGCCTTTTGCCTCTAAAATAAGGTTTTCTCTTTTCTCTTTAAGTATTTGATTAATCCCCAGTTCTTTTGAGAATTCTTCTGAAGAAAAATAAAGCCCGTAATAGTAGTATCTTGCCAGAACATAGTTTTTGAGCTTGGTTTTGTTTTCCTCAAACGGGAATGTGTCAAACTGGCTTGTCATTGAGTCAAGAGTTATTTCATTGCCAAAAAACGAGCTTAGAAAGTCAACGTATTCTTTCTTGATTTTTTCAGAATTAGACACATCTCGTCCAAGTATTTGTTCATTTATTTGTTTTGGTTTTTCAAGCTTGCAGTCAAATGACATGTCAAAATCTTTTGGAACCTGAACCCAGACGTTTCCATCTGCTCTAAACCCGTATGATTCGTTTTTGAAAAATCCCCTGTCCAAAAGGCCTGTAAATACTGTCAGCATGGAGTATCTAAGCGCGATGTTTGAGTCCAAGTTTATTTCTCTTTTATTGCCGTCAATTTCAAAGACTACCCGGCTTAACGAATCAGACTTTAGGTAATCAACTTTGTCAGCGCTTTCGTCTTCAATAAATTCGCTCAACCCGTGTTCTTTTAGAAACGGAACCGTATCGTCTTTTGAGAGTTCTCGTTGTTGGATAAAGTAATTGTATTCGTTTGTCTTTGAAATATTTTCATCTGTCGAGTCTATTTTTAGTCTTGCATACCCCAAGACTTTTACTGTCGGCACCCCCCATTTGTTAAACAGCCATGAGATGAAGCTTTCTCTTATGAGGTTTCCTGTCTCGTTTCCCCACAAGTTGCATTCAGGAGTAAATCTGACTTCGCCGTATTTCAACTCGTCCGGGTAAGGGCAAAATGATGCGAATTTTATT
>CAZJAE010000012.1:0-4091 GCA_964544205.1 uncultured archaeon | reverse complement strand
ATGCCTTTATCACTGGAGGGATGCATGCTTTTCTTGTAGTGCCTCCGACTTTGTGTTTTATGTTGTAATCAAAGTAATATTTGCTTGTAGTTTCGGTTAGCTTTCCCTCATATTTCTTTTCTTCCGAGTAAAGCGTATTGTTTGTTGCAATAGAGATTTTTCTTGGCTGTGATGACAAAAAGTTTGGACAGCCGGCTAAGATGCTTAATTCAGCGCTTTTGCTTAAACTGTTGATATCAGCGCGCCTTAGTTTGATAGTATTATTATCATCAGTAGGCAGGTTTTGCGCCGGATTCATCCAGGAATCGACAACAACTGCCGCCAGAAAAAGAATCAAAACCAGGATTATTACAATAGGCAAGTCAAGTATGAAGTGCTTCATATAATATTGATTCTGAAAGGAAGGTCTTATTATAACGCAGGTAGCATAGGCTTGGATTAGATGGATTGACAATAAGCGCAAGTTGTTAAGCTTCTATTTTTGAGAATAATTTGCTTCCGATTAACAGGACCGCTATTACAAGAACCATCAGAACCGCAAAGTCCATGAATAGCCCAAATTGCGTCGCGCCTGTGAGCGCTCCCCTTATTCCGTCCACTCCGTAACTGAGCGGGTTTATGTGCATTATAAAACCAAGAGGCTCCGGGAGTCCTTCTGCCGGGAATAGTGCATTTGAGAGGAAGAATAACGGCATTATTATGAAGTTTATTATGAGTTGAAATCCCTGCATGTCTTCCATTCGCGAGGCGAGAGCTGTTCCAAGCGCGGTGAACAGGAGTCCTATTAGGAACATGAATAAGAGGGCTATTGGGAGCATCCATATGTTTGCTATTTGAAAGCCCATGAGCATTGAGATTCCAAGCACTATTGCGCCTTGGAATGCCGATACGCTTGCTCCGCCAAGTGTTCTTCCAAACATTATTTTTGTTCTGCTCACCGGAGCTACGAGGGTTTCTTTTAGAAAGCCGAATTGTCTGTCAAAAATTACTTCTATTCCGGAGAACATTGCTGTGAATAATATGCTCATGGCTATTATTCCGGGCGCAAGGAATTCAAGGTAATTTCCTCCCCCTGCTTTTGCGTATATTGCGCCAAAACCAAATCCGAGCGCTATGAGAAAGAGTATGGGTTGTCCAAGGGCTCCGATTATTCTTGTTTTTGAGCGGAAGTATTTCTTTACCTGCCTTAGCCACAAAATGTATACTGGTGAATTCATAATCCTCGCTCCAAGTTTTTTCCTCTTGCTTTTTCTATTACCTTATTCCTCTTACTTTTCGCATTGTTCTCAATCGGTCTATTGAGCTTGCTTCTTCGCTTCTGATTTCGTGTCCTGTGAGTTCGATGAATGCGTCTTCAAGGGTTTGTTTTTTTGTCTTGTCTTTGAGTTCTTTTGCCGTGCCTTGCGCGATTATTTTTCCGTGGTCTATTACTGCGATTTTTGTCGAGTATTTCTCGGCTTCGTCCATGTAGTGAGTGGTGAAAAATATCGTGATGTCTTCTTCTTTGTTGAGTTCTTTTATGTAGTCCCATATGTGGTTTCGTGTTTGCGGGTCAAGTCCTACTGTCGGCTCGTCAAGGAAAAAGATTTTTGGGTGGTGGAGGAGTCCTCTTGCGATTTCTAGTCTTCTTTTCATTCCGCCGGAGAATTGTTTAACGTAATCGTCTTTTCTGTCCCATAGTTCGGTTACTTTGAGCAGTTTTTCTATTCTCTCTTTTCGCAGTTCTTTTTCAACATCGTAAAGCACTCCGTGGAATTCCATGTTTTCGTATGCGGTGAGGTCTTCGTCTATGCTTGGGTCTTGGAATATTATTCCAAAGCTTTTTCTCACGTCGTCGGGGTTTTTTATGGTGTCAAAGTTGTTTAGTGTGATTGTTCCTTTTGACTGGGGTAAGAGGGTGGTGAGCATTTTTATTGTTGTTGATTTTCCCGCCCCGTTTGGTCCGAGGAATGCAAATATTTCTCCTTTTTTTACGCTGAATGTAATGTCTTTTACCGCGTCTATTTTTCCAAATGATTTGGATAATCCGCTGACTTCAATTATGTTTTGCGGGTTTTGAGTTTTGTTTTTCATAACACTTATTTGCAAAAGCAATCACTTATAAGAATACGTTTTGAAGTCTCATCAAATACAAAAACAATTGTTATGAAAACAATTGTTATGTTTACTTTGAGCAAGTATTACTTTACCTTTATTTGCGCCTTTTGCCACAAAACCTTTTTCAGCATGGTTCGCATAGTCTTTGGGACATTTCTATTCTTGCGAGTCTTCCTATTTTGCCCCCTTTTTTGCTTGTATCGTAATAGCTTTTTTTCTTTGACAGAACGCAAAGCTCTTCGCAAGTTAAGTTAGCCACAAATCCTTCATTATTTATCATTACAACCACCCAAATTTGATTATTTTCCTTGTTTTTTGCAAAAAAACAAAGCTTCACCCCAAGAGTTTTTAGTATCTGCCCTAAAAGTGGCGATTTTTCAGGCATTACGAATATACCAAACTTTTGCGCTTTGTTCCTTTTTAGCATTCTTTATTGGGAAAAAATGGTTTTAAAGCTGGCTAATGTGGGAGAAAGGCATGAAAAAATTCAATACTTAGACAGGCGTCAAAAAAAGCATTAAATCAATTAAGTTACTTGAACTGACTGGATTGCAATTGATCCGCTTCCGCCCCAAAGAGCCGCCCAGCCATAGTATACTCCGCCCGGCGAGTAAGTGTGAGGCGAGGTTTTTGTGCAAAGCACGCTTCCGCCCCTTTTCCATTCCGTAACAGCAGTGCTGTTTGCCAGTATCTTTATTACAAATTGGTCTCCCGCTTGTAAAGTCTGCTGTCCGCAGCCTTGTTCGCTGTAAGCGCCAGCAAAGCTCCAGCTCATATGATACAAATAGTTATTGTAATACATCTGTATTCTTCCGCTTGGATTGCTTGGCCATGCCGCATTATCAAATGGATTCTCATCAACCCCGACTTTGAATGTAGAAGCAGGGGTAGTGAATGTGAAAGTCATTGTGAAAGGCGCGGTGTATGTTGATGGAGAATATACTTCAAGCCAGCCTTGGTAGTTTCGCGTAATCGTGCTGCCGACGATTGTGTACGAGTCGGTTCCGTAATTTTGCTTCCATTGTCTCATTATCCAGCTCGGGTTGCTTACCGTGAAACTCACTGACGAGCTTTGCGTCACGTAGTTGAACTTGTCATATGCTTTTACATAAACTGAGTGGTTTCCGGCGGCGGGTGTTGTGATTGTAATGCTCCACGGAGAGGATAGTTTTGTCTGGTAAAGAGAGCCGTCGACAAAGAACTCAACTTTGGTTATGTAATCAGAGAGTCCCGTGTCCGGGTCTGAAACCGATGCGGTGAAGGTAACGTTTGAGCCGGAATTAAAGTTCTGCGCTTGAGTCGGGGCTGTCACTGCTGCTGACGGAGCCGTGTTCGCGTTTAGGTCTGTGCTTGCGCTTGAAACCACGCCGTAGTTGTCTTCCGCTTCGACTAGGATTGTGTGGGTTCCTGAAGTGAGCGTCATTGAGTATGCAAAGCTAATGTTTGGAGCAGTGCCAGTGTATTTTAGGACTCCGTTATCATAGATTCTTGTTTTTGATAATCCGGAGCCGTCGGCTGCAGTGTAGTTGAATGTGAATGCTTGTCCTGCTGTTTTGAGCCCGCTTGTTTGGATGCTTACTGTCGGCGGGGAGTTTACTACTGCGGTTGAGCTTGTGCCTGTCGCGTTCTTGTCATCATAAGCAACGACGTACGCGTTGTATGTTGATTCAGGATAAGGTAAGTTGTAATTTAGAACGCTGTTATTTGAAGTCGCGACTATGCTTCCGTTCACGTATAGATCCATTTTCCAAATCGTCGCGCTCCCGTCAGTGTCTGTCGCGTATGCGTTGATGTCAACAGTGCTGTTGTCGCGTATTAGGGTTGTTGAAATGTAGGCTCTTGGAGGGCTGTTTATGTTTTTGAAAATTATTTGTTCGCTTGTACCTGTTCCGCCCCACAGCGCTGTCCATCCGTAGTATGTTCTTGAAGGGTAAGAGTATGGGGAAGTGAATGAGCAAAGGAGGCTTGTGTTGCGCCAGAGTTCTCCGACTGCT
>CAZJAE010000011.1:7429-12681 GCA_964544205.1 uncultured archaeon | reverse complement strand
CGAAAAGAAATAGGCGCAGTATACGTAGGAAGCGAAAGCCACCCGTACGCAGTAAAACCAACCGCCTCAATAGTAGGCGAAGCGCTTGACATTGGAAACACTTACACAGCAGCAGACACAGAATTTGCATGCAAAGCAGGAAGCGCGACAATTCAAATGAATGCAGGGCTAGTAAATTCAGGAATGATAAAATACGGACTAAGCATAGGGGCAGACACAAGCCAAGCAGAGCCCGGAAATGCTCTTGAATACAGCGCAGCAGCAGGCGGAGCGGCATTCATAATAGGACCTGACAAAGAGTCCGTGGCAATACTTGAACACACATGCTCATACACAAGCGACACTCCGGATTTTTGGAGACGCTCAATGCAGCCATACCCAAGCCACGCAGGCAGATTCACAGGCGAACCCGCATACTTCAAACACGTCAGCGGAGCGACAAAAATGATACTTGAAAAAAGCAAAATGAAAATCACGGACTTCAAATACGTAGTCTTCCACATGCCAAACGGAAAATTCCCGCTAAGAGTAGCAAAAACATTCGGCGTGACAAAAGAACAACTCGACGCAGGACTCGTGGTAACAAAAATAGGGAACACTTACTCCGGCTCGTCCATACTCGGACTTGCAAGCGTTCTTGACATTGCAAAACCAAACGACAGAATACTAGTAACATCATATGGAAGCGGAAGCGGAAGCGACGCGTTCATCTTCAAAGCAACCGAAAAAATAACAAAAATCCAGGGAAAAGCAAGGAAAGTAAACGATTATATTGCAAGAAAAGAATACTTAGGATACGCCCAGTACCTAAAACACATGGAGGGCATACACGGCTAGTGATTAAACATGGCAAAAAGATACCTCGCACCGCACAAACTAGGATTCGCAAAAGCAGCGGCAGAAGCAGCGGTAAAACAGAGAAAAAAAAGCCGAAAAGAAATTGCGATGGCGCCATGGACTGTAGTAAAAGACGCAGGAGTAGAACTATGGAGAGAAAGATTCTGGTTCCATCCATTCCGTTCAATAGGAATAATAGTAAGCATTCCGCAAAAAATGCTTTCAAAAATAGCTAACGAGAGAGCCAAAGTAAGAATGGCTAACGTAAACGTAGCCGCAATGGTAAGAGAAGAAATGGAAAGAGACGCAGCGTTCAAGTCAACCGTGCAAAGCGCGGTAAAAAACCACAAATGGTTATACGTCGACTGGAAAGGAAGAATCGTGCAGACAATGACGCCCCCGATAAAAGACAGTGAAGAAGGATTCGTGCTCAAAAACAGAGCGCACCCGTCAAGCGCGAACATGAAAGAATACGCAGGCAAAGCAAACATGAAGTACGTGAACGCAAGCACCCAGCCGAGAAAAACAAGCGACCCTACAGGACCAAGAGCAATAATGGTCGGAACAAGAGGAAAAAATTTACATGTATCAAACTTGAGAGCAGGAAAAGAAGAAGTGATTACAAGAACACAAATGGAAAGCCAGACAACCACCCCGTTTGGAGCAAGACCAAACACAGTGCTTTTGAGAATAAAACTCAAAGACGGCTCAATAAAGAAATTTGTGATGGAAAAAGACGACGCAAAAGGAATAGTAAAAAGGCTGGGATTATAAAAAAACAATGTTTGGAAAAGCCCGGATAAAGTTATGTTAAAGGTGTTAATATGAAGGTAGGAGTAATAGGAATCGGAATAACAAAATTCGGAGAAATATGGGACTCAAGCCTAAGAGAACTGCTCTTAGACGCTCAGCTCCGCGCGCTAAACGACGCAAAAATAGAAGCAAAACAAATAGACGCGATGTACACAGGAAACATGGCGGCAGGGCAACTAAGCGGACAACTCCACGTTGGAGCAATGGCTACAGAAAACCTAAACCTCAACACACCTTCAATAAGAGTAGAAGCGGCATGCGCAAGCGGATCGCTCGCGCTAAGACAAGGACTCCACGCAATCGAAGCAGGAGAAGCAGACATTGTAATGGTGAACGGAGTAGAAAAAATGACAGACGTCTCTACCGAGCAAGTAACAACAGCGCTCATGGGCGCCGGCGACGAAGAACTTGAAGGCTTTCACGGACTGACATTCCCCGGACTATACGCGCTCCTCGCAAACGCATACATGAACGAATACGGACTCAAAAGAGAAGTCCTCGCAGAAGTATCAGTAAAAAACCACTTCCACGGCGCAAGAAACTCCTACGCACAGTTCCAAAACGAAATCACGATAGACACAGTACTTGACTCAACAATGGTGGCAGACCCGCTCACGCTCTTTGACTGCTCGCCAATAACAGACGGAGCAGCAAGCGTAATACTCGCAAGCGAAAAAACCGCAAAAAAAATGGGCGCAGAAGTATACGTGACCGGTTCAGGACTGGCAACCGACACTCTCTCACTCGCAAGACGAGACTCTCTCTTAGAAATAAAGGCCGGAAGACTTGCGGCACAACAAGCATACAAACAAGCCGGAATAAGCGCAAAAGACATTGACTTCGCCGAAGTCCACGACTGCTTCTCAATAGCAGAAATATACGCAGTAGAAGCGCTCGGACTGGCAAAACAAGGACAAGGATGGAAGTTATACAAAGAAAGACAAACATACTGCGACGCAGACAAGCCGGTAAACACAAGCGGCGGACTAAAAGCATGCGGACACCCAGTAGCTGCGACAGGAATAAAACAAGCAGTAGAAGCAGTAATGCAACTACGCGGACAAGGCGCAAAAAGGCAGGTAAAAGACGCTGAAATAGGCGTAACTCACAACGTGGGCGGAAGCGGAGCAACAGCGGCGGTTCACGTGTTCAAAAGAATGAAATAAAAAATTAAATTTGTGTGGTGAAAACATGGCTGAAAAGAAAGGATTTTTTGGAAAACTATTTGGAGGAAACAAGGACTCAGGCTTTGGATCAAACGACTCAGAACCTGCGACAAGAATAGAGTCAAGACCCCCGGAAGCTCCAAGAGAAGAAGACGAGCCAGGAAAAATGTATTTAAGAGCAAAAAAATGGAGAGAAGAACAGGCAATGAACGAACCGCTCGTAAAAAGAAAAGAATTCAAAAGAAAATACTGACACAAGCATTTGAAACAGGATAAAGAGGAAAAACAGAAGGTGAAAAAATGTTTAGAGAAAGCCCGATAATAAGATGGAGACACTACAACGACAGATACAAACTCAAAGGAAACAAGTGCACAAAATGCGGCGCGACATACTTTGAGAAAAAAGGCGTATGCAAATGCCAAAACATGGACTTTACCGAAATGGACTTCAGCGGAAAAGGAAAAATAGCCGCATTCACACAAATACACGGCGGACCAGAAGCTTTTGAAAACAAAACACCCTACTGCGTGGCAGTAATAGACCTTGAAGAAGGCGCAAGAATCGAAGCGCAGGTAGTGGACGCAAAATACGAAGACCTCAAAATAGGGATGGAAGTAGAAGCGCAGTTCCGCAAATTCTACACCAGCGGCGAAAAAGGCGTAATCCACTACGGGACAAAATTCATACCAAAATTCTAAACCCTCAAAAGGAGAAAAATAATCCAAACGAGCGGTATTTTTTATGAAGATGCCTAAGAAAAAAGAAATGTTGGTCCTGCCCGAAGACCACATAACCCACTTCGCAAAAAAGTGGATGCGGTTTGTGCGAATGAAAGGCAAACCAGCGGCAAAACAAAAACTCGCCGAGATAAAGGAAAAAATGAAACGCTTCCAAAGACTTGCCCCACTTGTTGAAAAAGCATACTGGGAAGGACACAGAAAAAAATTTCCCGTAAGATACCAGGCAATTGCACTCGCAGAATCAGTGCTTGAAAAAGTTCTTGCAGGAGAGCCAAAAGCAAAAATAAAACAAGCCCACTTAATGATAATGCACAACTACTCGCTTGAAACGTTCCGCGAAAAATACGGCAGAACACTGTCCGCCCCGGCAGAACGAGTCGCAGTAATTACATTCAAACTGCAGGAAGAACTAGCGGGATACTTAAAGAGAAACTGGAACACGCTTAGCGAATACGAAAAAAAACAACTCCAAGCAACAAAACACGCCCTGCCAGAAATTAACCTCGGGCTGTTAGACTATAATATTGAAGGAAAAACAATAACAATAACAGAACTTTTGCTAAGACAGGCAGAAACCGTCCACAAAGAAGCAATAACACACCTGATTGGCGAATCAAAATACAAAAAATTCAACCAAACAATGGGAAAAGCAACAGACCTTCTAATAGAAAGAACCCTCAAAGAAAGAGAAACAAACAGGGGCGGAGCAAGAAAACTCACAAAAAAAGAAGCCGAAGCAAGAAGACAAAGCCCGATATGATTTTTAAGAGGCGGTAAAAAATGCAGGAAGCAAAAGGAAGAGGATACGGAAAAGTAATACTATTTGGAGAACACTTTGTAGTCTACGGACTTCCAGGCATAGCCGCAGGCATAGACAAATACGTCGAAGTAAAAGCAGAAAAGATAAAAGACAGCGACGACATCATAATAAACGACCCGATTTTCTTTAAAGAAAAAGTATCAGTAAAAGAAAGCCCCGAACACATAAAAAGCAAATCCTTCATGGAAACATTCAAAGACGAAATAGAAGTTCCAAAAAAAGGAATCAAAATCACATTTGGAGGCACACTCTCCCATGGAGGCGGGCTCGGATTCAGCGCCGCGCTTGGAGTAGCAGTAGTCCGCGCAATAAGCGGATTATTCGAATTAAAATGGAAAGACGAAAAAGTAAACGAACTGGCATACAAATGGGAACAGGTGGCGCACGGCACGCCAAGCGGAATAGACAACACGTGCGCAACATACGGCTCGCTCGTGTGGTTTGAAAAAGACCTCAAAGGAAACAAAAACAAAGTAAGACCGTTTAAGACCGGCGCCCCGCTATTCTTAGTAATAGGCGACACGGGAGTAAAAAGACCGACCTCGGTTCCGGTAGCGGCAGTAAAAAAATGGAAAGAAGAAAATGAAAAAGACGCAAAACAAATATTTGACGAAGCAAAAAAACTGGTTGGAAAAGCAAAAACTGCGCTCGTATACGGAGAAACTGAAGAAATAGGAAAACTCATGAACAAAAACAATGAACTGCTGACAAGAATAGGCGTGTCAAGCCCGGAACTTGAACAAATGATAAAACTATCGCTCTACGAAGGGGCATTCGGAGCAAAAATAACAGGCGCAGGACAAGGCGGAAACATGATTGCCCTGTGCGAAAACGAAAAATACCAAGACAAAGTAATATCAGCCCTCACAGCAAAA
>CAZJAE010000011.1:0-7419 GCA_964544205.1 uncultured archaeon | reverse complement strand
TAACAACAACGAGAAGAGCTGGTGGAAAAGTTTTAGTGATTAACGGAATACAAGGTAAAGAATATGAAAAGAATAATAGTCGCGCTCACAGGCGCATCCGGGGCAAATTACGCGTTTCACCTCCTAACCGAGCTGAAAAAGATGAATGTTGAAGTCCACCTGATAATAAGCGAATGGGCAGGGGCTGTAATAAGCCTTGAAACGAATAAAAAAATCTCCGACCTAAAAAAATTGGCTGCAAAAACATACTCGAACAGTGACATGGCAGCAAGCGTATCCTCAAGCTCGTTTTTAGTAGACGGAATGATAATAATTCCGGCAAGCGTCAAAACAGTTTCCGAAATAGTGCACGCCCACACGTCAAGCCTTATAACAAGATGCGCCGACAATATGCTCAAAACAAAAAAAACACTCGTAATAGGATTCAGAGAAACCCCAATAAGCCCGGGAACAATAGAAAACCTATACAAACTCTCCCTATACGGAGCGATAATATTCCCGCTAAGCCCGGGATTCTATAACAAGCCAAAGAAAATAAAAGACCTGGAAGCATTCATAAGCGGAAAAGCAATGGATTTATTAGGAGTAAGAAACGAGAGTTATAAGAGATGGGAGAGATAATCAGAAATCAAAATATGAATAATTTCAATGCGGTGAAAACATGACTTTTAGGGAATTTGTAAAAAAAACTGACTATACAATAAAAAAACCCGTGTCAAAAAAACTTGAAGCAAGCGGAATAATCCACTCCGCAGGCGACAAAAGCATAATGTTTGAAAAAATCAAAGAATCCAAATACAAAGTAGCCGCAAACGTGTTCGCAAACAAGCAAAAAGTAGCTAACTACCTTGGATGCGCAGTAAAAGACTTAGTGCCCGTAATGACACGAGCGCTTCAAAACCCGACAAAACCAAAACTTGCAAAAAAAACAGACCACACAGAACTAGAACTTGACCTTGACAAGCTCCCAATATTATTCCACACAGAAATAGACGGCGGACCCTACGTATCAAGCGGGCTTGTAATCGTAAAAGACCCGGCAGTAGGACAGAACGTGTGCTACCACAGAGGAATGGTGATAGCAAAAAACAAGTTCGCATTTAGAATACTTGAAAGAAACACAATGGAACTCTTAAAGAAAAACGGGGGCGCAATGAAAGCAGCGTACTGCGTAGGAACAGGCGCAGAAGTCCTCGTCGCAGCAGCAATGGCGCCGGCACTCGGAGTAAACGAACTCGAAATAGCAAACACTATGAAGCCTATTGAAGTAATGAAGGCAAGATTATTTGACGCAGAACTCCCTGCCGACTCCGAATTCATATTTGAAGGAACACTCTCGCTAAACGAAAGGCACTCCGAAGGACCTTTTGTAGACCTTACAGAAACCGCAGACATAATCCGCGAAGAACCGGTATTCACTGTAGAAAAAATATACGCCCGCCCAAACCCGGTATGGCACGCGCTTCTCCCAGGAGGATTCGAACACAAAGTACTGATGGGCATGCCAAGAGAGCCAACAGTGTTTGACGAAGTAAAAAAAGCAGGCATTGACATTATAGATGTGAGCGTGAATCCCGGCGGAAGCTCGTGGTTTCACGTAATAGTAAAAATCAACAAGAAAAATGAGGACGACGGCAGGCGAGCAATAGAAGCCGCAATGAAAGGACACACAAGTGGAAAACACTTCTTCATCGTTGACTCAGACATAGACATATACAACCCGCTCGAAGTAGAATGGGCAATGGCTACGCGCTTTCAAGCAGACAAAAACCTATACTTATACCCAAAACAAAAAGGCTCTTCCCTTGACCCAAGCGCCGACCAGATGACTCGAGAAACATGCAAAGCAGGATTTGACCTCACAATGCGTTTAGATAAGGTCAAGAAAATGACGCGAACAGAGTTCCCAAAGTACGACATAAAAAACTACAAATAAAGCAAGGCGGAATAAAAACAAAGTTGGTTTTTATGAAACTCACAAAAGAAGAACAAGAAATGCTTTTAGGCAAACACGGCAACGCCGTTAAAAAAAGCATGGAAATACTTACAGCACTCGGCGAAATATACGGCGCCGAAAAACTTGTGGAAGTAACATCCGTCCAAATAGCCGGCGTAAGCTATGACAATTTAGGCGACGCAGGACTGGAATTCCTTGAAGAAATGTCAAAAGACGGAAAAGCAAAAGTACTAACCACCCTCAACCCCGCAGGAATGGATCTTGAAAACTACAAAGCGCTTGGAATAAGCGAAGAATTCGCAGAAAAGCAAAAAAGAGTAATAAACGCATTCGCAAAAATGGGAGTAGTGCCGACATGCACCTGCACGCCATACTTAATAGGAAACACCCCGAGATTCGGTCAACACATAGCATGGAGCGAAAGCAGCGCAGTTGCATACGCAAACTCGGTTCTTGGCGCTTACACAAACAGAGAAGGCGGGCCAAGCGCGCTCGCAAGCGCACTGACAGGAAAAACCCCCCTATACGGAATGCATCTTGAAAAAAACCGCGAAGCAAAAATGCTTGTAAAAGTGAACTGCAACATAAAAGGAACTTGGGAATTTGGAGCACTTGGAAAAGCAATAGGAGAAAAAACCTGCGCCGAACCCGCGCTAATAACTGGAATAAAAGACGCGACAATAGAAGAACTAAAATCATTTGGAGCAAGCATAGCAACCTACGGCGGAGCGGCAATATTTCACATAGAAGGAATAACTCCAAACAAAACAAAAAAACCAAAAAAAGTTATAGAAATCGGAGAAGCCGAACTCAAAAAAGCAATAAAAGAAATGGACAGCGAATGCGAAGTCGACTTTGTAAGCATAGGTTGCCCGCACGCATCTCTAAACGAAATCGCCAAAACAGCAGAACTGCTAAAAGGAAAAAAAGTTACAAAAGAATTCTGGATAACAACTGCGCGCCCGATAAAAAAAATGGCTGACACAGCAGGATACTCAAAAATAATAGAAGAAGCAGGAGCAAAATTCGCGGCAGACACCTGCTGTGTTGTTGCTCCAATAAAAAACAGATTCAAATGCATGGCAACCGACTCCGCAAAAGGATGCTATTACGCCGGCGCAAAGAACAACTTCAAAGTAAAAATAATGCCTATAGAAAAGCTTGTTGAAGAAGCCTGCAAGCAGGTATCAAAAAACAAAAAATGAATTGATTTTTATGACAGAACTAAAAGGAAGAAAGATTCGTGGCGGAATAGCTGAAGGCGAAGCGCTTGTAACAACACAAGCAATTTCATTCTTCGGCGGAGTAGATCCAAACACCGGAAAAGTGCAGGAAAAAGGACACGAACTCGAAGGAAAAAGCATTTCAGGCAAAATACTCGTACTGCCACAGGGAAAAGGCTCGACAGTAGGCAGTTACGCTATTTATCGAATGAAAAAACAAGGCACTGCGCCCCTTGCCCTAGTACTAAGCGAATGCGAATCAATAGTGGCCGTAGGCGCAATAATATCCGAAATACCCTGCGTGGACAAAATAGACATAAAAAAAATAAAAAACGGGCAAAAAATAACAATAAACGGTGACAAAGCAACAGTAAAAATATGAACTTTTAAGCGCCCTGATAGCTTTAAATAAAGAAAAAAGGTCTAATCATAAAGCAGGGTTCTGAATGAATGACAGAAAAGGACAGGGGACAATAGAATACCTTGTAATAATAGCCGTAGTAATAGTGCTTGCGCTCGCAGCATCATACGTTATATTCTCAGGAATGGGCTCGGCATCAGCCGCTGACAAGGCAAGCCTAAAAGCAGCATGGCAGTCAAAAGAAGTAGGAATAGCCGACTTTGCAGTAGACGCCGACGGGGGCGGAAAAATAGCTCTAATGAACAACTCCGGCGAAATCGTGCGAATAAAGAAAGTCTATATAGACGGCGTGCTTGTATACGACTCAACATTCTCGCTTGGAAACTTTGACAAATACGTAATCAACTCATTCGCATCAAACACTACTCCCTGCAATCCCAATACGCGCTATAGAATAAGAATAATATACGAAGCGGACAGCGGACTCGAAGACGAAGTCAGCGGAGACCTATATGCCGACTGCATGGCAGCAGCATCGCAAACATACAGCTTGCTTCTAAGCCTGCCTGACATTGATTCAAACATAAACATTGACTATAATACAACAACAGGACTCCTATCGCTTTACAATTTGCAGGCAGTAAACACGAGAAACCTTGATGACATATCAGCCGGCTCATCACCAGACTCAAACACAAAATACGACACTAATGTTGTTACCCTAAACACAAGGTGATTGTATTCAAAAAAATCCATTATTGCTAACTGCGCTAATTTTTCTAATCCTACTTATCCAAACAACTCTTGCCGCCGACATAACAGACTGCGCAGGACTCTACGCCATGGCCGAATCATCAGCTTCTTTTACAATAGCAAATGATATTGACTGCGGAGCATACACTTCCGCAGGAGACAAATTCGCAAACGCAATAAACTTTTACGGAACGCTTGACGGAGGAAACCACACAATAAGCAACATATACATAGAATCCCCCGGGGCGAATTACGTTGGAGGAATATTTAGAACAGTAAATAATGTAAGCAACTTAACACTCCAAAACATAAGAATAAACGCAGGCAATAGAGCATTTGTCGGCGGGCTTTCAGGACAATCAAGCGGAACAATAACAAACGTGACAGTAAGAGACATTAACATTACAGGGAGCCACAGCGTTGGAGGAATAACAGGCAACGCGCTTAAAAGCATAGTAAACAGCCACGCGATAGGCGGAAACATAATCGGAAGCGGAGCAAACGACGGATACAGTCTATACGGAGTAGGCGGAATAGCAGGAACAGTAAGCCCTTCAGAGAGAATGGATTTTAACAACTGCACAACAGACCTAAACTCAATTAATTCAACAAACGGCGCAGGCGGAATATTCGGCTCCGAATACTGCTATTACTGCACTTCAAGCTACTGGGTCGGAGTCAACAACGCAAGAGTAGATATGAACTGGCTAATCGGCTCAATGTACATCGGAGGAATATTCGGACAAGCGCCCCTAACAGGAACCTACATATCCGACTCCAACGTAAGGATTCCAACAATACTTGCAACCGGTTCTAGTGTATATCACGTCGGCGGTTTGTGCGGACAACACGAAGGAGACATAAACAGGTCAAACTTCACAGGCAAAATTGACATATTAAAAACATCAGGCGGAGGAAACGGCTACATAGGCGGTTTGTGCGGAGCAGTAAGGAGTATTTACAACTCATGGGCAGACACAAACATAGACTTAACACTTGGAACAAGCGCTCTCAACTACGTTGGAGGACTCACAGGATACATGCGGGGAAGCACATACAACAGCAGAGCAAACATCCACCACATTTGGGAGCCAAGCACATCAAACGGAGGACGAGTAGGCGGACTAGTAGGATACGTAGCAAATGCCGGCGGAGCAGTGATTGACTCAAATGTTACTTTTGTTGATATTAATGGTGGCAATGATGTGGGCGGATTAATTGGTTATGCACAGGGAAACGTTTTGAGGAGCAGAGTTGTTGGAGGGAATGTTTTTGGGACAGGTTATGGGGATGGTTATAGTTTGTATGGTGTTGGGGGTCTTGTTGGGACGATGCAGGGTGGGGCTAGGGGTGATGTGAATGATTGTGTTGTTGATTTGAATAGTGTGGTGGGTGTTAGTGGTGTTGGGGGTCTTGTTGGTTCTGAGTATTGTTATTATTGTGGTTCTGGTAATTGGATGGGTGTGAATAGGAGTGTTGTTGATTTGAATTGGTTGATTGGGGTTACTTATTTGGGTGGTATTTTTGGTCAGGCTCCTTTGACTGGTACGCATATTAGTGATTCGAATGCGCGTATTCCTAAGATTTTGGCTTCTGGGAGTGATCCTTATCATGTTGGTGGTTTGTGCGGTCAGCATGAGGGTGATGTGGTGAGGTCTAGTTTTGTTGGGGAGATTGATATTAGGAAGACTGGCAGCTCTGGTAGCGGTTATGTTGGTGGTTTGTGCGGTGCGTCGAGGAGTGTTTTTGATTCTTGGGCTGATACTAATATTAACGTTATGCTGGGCGCGTATGCTGTGAATTATGTTGGCGGTCTTGTTGGTTGGATGAGGGGGAATGTAACTAACAGTTGGACGAGGGTTCATCATATTTGGCAGCCGAGCACTTCAAATGCTGGAAGGGTTGGCGGTTTAGTGGGACAAGTAGCAACTGCAGGCGGGTACATTGCTGATTCAAACGCTACATTTGTCGATATTAATGGCGGTAACGATGTGGGCGGATTGATTGGTTATGCGCAAGGAAACGTTTTACGAAGCAAAGCAATCGGAACAAACGTCCGAGGCACGGGGCTTTCAGATGGTTATAGTTTGTATGGTGTTGGGGGTCTTGTTGGGACGATGCAGGGTGGGGCTAGGGGTGATGTGAATGATTGTGTTGTTGATTTGAATAGTGTGGTGGGTGTTAGTGGTGTTGGGGGTCTTGTTGGTTCTGAGTATTGTTATTATTGTGGTTCTGGTAATTGGATGGGTGTGAATAGGAGTGTTGTTGATTTGAATTGGTTGATTGGGGTTACTTATTTGGGTGGTATTTTTGGTCAGGCTCCTTTGACTGGTACGCATATTAGTGATTCGAATGCGCGTATTCCTAAGATTTTGGCTTCTGGGAGTGATCCTTATCATGTTGGTGGTTTGTGCGGTCAGCATGAGGGTGATGTGGTGAGGTCTAGTTTTGTTGGGGAGATTGATATTAGGAAGACTGGCAGCTCTGGTAGCGGTTATGTTGGTGGTTTGTGCGGTGCGTCGAGGAGTGTTTTTGATTCTTGGGCTGATACTAATATTAACGTTATGCTGGGCGCGTATGCTGTGAATTATGTTGGCGGTCTTGTTGGTTGGATGAGGGGGAATGTAACTAACAGTTGGACGAGGGTTCATCATATTTGGCAGCCGAGCACTTCAAATGCTGGAAGGGTTGGCGGTTTAGTGGGACAAGTAGCAACTGCAGGCGGGTACATTGCTGATTCAAACGCTACATTTGTCGATATTAATGGCGGTAACGATGTGGGCGGATTGATTGGTTATGCGCAAGGAAACGTTTTACGAAGCAAAGCAATCGGAACAAACGTCCGAGGAACAGGACTCCAAGACGGATACAGTCTATACGGAGTAGGCGGACTAATAGGGACAATGCAAGCCGGAGCAAGGGCAGACATAAACGAATGCAGCGTTGACTTAAATTCAGTTACCTCAACCCAAGGAACTGGGGGAATACTTGGCGCAAATTACTGCCAGTACTGCGGGGCAGGAAATTATACTACAGTAAACAAAAGCGTCGCAAGAGTTGGAACAATTAATGGATACGAATATGTCGGAGGAATAGCTGGATATCTCCCATTATCATCCTCATAC
>CAZJAE010000010.1:5253-12716 GCA_964544205.1 uncultured archaeon | reverse complement strand
TTTATTTAAATACTTTGTGAATTTTCAATCAATACTGGAGTTCTAGAACTCACTTCCAGAAAGTTTATATACAGTTCCAAGAGAGCGTTATAATATGGAATTCGTTGCAGTGCAGACTCCCTGGTTTTTTGGGTATGATATTATTCTTGAGCTTATCTTCGCGGTGATTGTATTAATCCTCGCGGCTTTTGCTCTTAGGTTCTATAAGGTTACTAGCGAGCGTTCCACTGGACTTCTCGGCGCGGGGTTTTTGTTCATCGCGGTTTCGTATTTCTTCCAGTCTGTTCTGAATTTTTTGATGGTGTCTAAGCTTGGCGCAAAGCCTTTTTTGACTTTAAACGAGTTTTCCTTTGCGCTCACTCTCCAAGCTATTGGGGCTTATGGGCAGATGCTCTTCATGCTCGTGGGTTTGATTATTCTTCTTTACATGACTTTTGAGTTCAGCAGAAAGTCTCTTCTTGCTGTTATGCTTCTACTTGCCGTTGTTCCGGTTGTTTTGAGCCCTTCGCCTTTCTTTTTGTTTTATTTTATTGCGACTATTTGTTTTATTTTCGTCGCTTGGCATTTTGTAAAAAATTACCTATTGAAAAAGAAGCGTTTGAGCCTCATTATTGCCGTGGCTTTTGTTTTCTTGGCTTTCGGGGCTATCGGGTTTGTGCTCTCCGTAGGCGAGCCTTCGCTTTACGTTCTCGGGCACATGCTTTCCCTAATTGCTTACGTTTTGATGCTGGTTAATTTTTACATGGTGCTCAAGAAATGAATCCAAAAAGGGACAAGGTTGGGATTATTCACGAGATTCTTCTCCTCATCAGGGGGAAAGAAGGCGAAGCGGGTCCTACTCACATAATGTACAAGGCTAATTTGTCTCACCAAATGCTTAACGATTATTTGAATGAAATGATGGCTAAGGGGTTTGTGAAGGAGAACTTCAATAAGAGGGGAAAGAGGACTTATTCTATTACAGAAAAAGGGCATGAGTTTTTGAAAGATTATCAAACTATTAGAAAGTTCTTTGACTCTTACGGGCTTTAACTCTATTTATGTCCGGCAAGTTCGTATAGAAAGGCTTTTATATTTTCTAATTCAGTTATTAGTTAAGCAGGTAAAACCTATGAGCCAGTGCAAGTTGACTTGCACGTGACCTGTGGCGTCATTAAACCCACTGGTTTTGTTTAAAACCGAGTGCTCATGGGTGCTGCAATCTTTTTTTTACCAAACTTGGATTATGGAGTATTTTATTGAGATTTTGTCAAGGTATAGGGGGTTGTTAAACTCAAATTTTTGAAAACAGGCCCACGCCAGGCAGTCAGAAGCCTGTAGGCCTGCATAATTGAATGAATTTGCATGAGTTATCTTTAGTTTGTAGTCAAATTTGCCGTTGCATAAGTGTTGAGTAAAATAACCATTAAAATCAGCTCTTAAAATAGGGTTTCCCTTTGACTTGTCTATTATTATTTGAGCATCATCGTTTAGTTCAAGATTCACTGCTAATTTTCCTGAAACAAAATTGTATAATTTGTGCTTTTTTTCGCGTAAAAATCTACTGTAATTCTTTTTTTTATTTAGCACAACAAAAACGATTTCAGAGTTTTGCAAAAGATTTATTCTTGTAATAAACCCTTCGATTAACTCAGGCGAGGAATCAGTTGCTTTAATTTCGACTGCTTTTGAGAGCTGTTTTTTGAACTTATTTCTGCGCAGGTTCTTGATTATTCTGTCTAATGGATTTGGGTCTTTAACCATTAGTGCGGCAATAATGAAGAATTTTGAGCCCTTTTCACCTAAGTCCCCGCTTTCGTCAATGTAAATGTATTCCAAGGCATCACTAATCTGATTCATTAAAATTTGGTTAAAAACGTTGCTTGGGTAATTTGCCGATTCTACGGCAAAGCGCATTAGAACAATTAAAAAATCTGCTTATCAGGGTTTTACTTATGCCTGAAGAGAAATTCAAGGTTGTTTCAAAATTTAGCCCTGCTGGCGACCAGCCCAAGGCGATTAAACAACTAGCCGAAGGCATTAAGGAAAAGAACGGGATGCAAACCCTTCTTGGAGTAACGGGTTCGGGCAAAACTTTCACTATTGCTAATGTTATTGAAAAAGTCCAAAAACCAACTCTGGTTCTGGCTCATAATAAAACGCTAGCCGCTCAATTATATAACGAGTTCAAATCCTTTTTCCCAAATAATAGAGTAGAGTATTTTGTTTCTTTTTATGACTTCTACCAGCCTGAGTCTTATATTCCTTCCACTGATCAGTACATTGAGAAGGATTCTCAAATAAACGAGTATATTGAAAGAATGAGACTCTCGGCAACTACTTCTCTTTCTTCAAGAAAAGACGTTATAGTAATTGCCTCCGTTTCGTGCATTTACGGCTTAGGTAATCCTGAGAATTACAAGGGAATGGGTTTTGATGTTTCAAAAGGCGATAAATTATCCCGCCATGACTTAATGTCAAAACTTTTAGACGCCCAGTATGAGAGAAATGATTTAGAGTTAATGAGCGGAAGGTTTAGAGTAAAAGGAGACACGGTGGATATAATCCCAGGGTATGATAGAAATATTGTCCGAATTGAGTTCTTTGGAGACAGCGTTGAAAGAATTACAGTGATTGATAAGAATACTAATTCTCCCACTCAAAAACTAGAGCACTTCTTCTTATTCCCTGCTCGTCATTTCGTTACTCCCGAGCATGAAACAATTTTGGCAATGGAGAGGATAAGAAAAGAGCTTGATGAAAGACTTCCAAAGTTAGGCTTAATTGAAGCTCACCGCTTAAAACAGCGCACCATGTACGATTTAGAGTTAATGAAAACAATTGGCTTTTGCAAAGGAATTGAGAATTATTCTCGTCATTTTGAAGGAAGAAAAGAAGGCGAAAAGCCTTATTGCTTGCTTGATTACTTTGGAGACGATTTTTTGATAGTAATAGATGAATCCCACCAATCAATTCCTCAACTAAACGGAATGTATAACGGGGACAGGCAGAGAAAACAAACCCTGGTAGATTACGGGTTTAGACTCCCTTCAGCTTTAGATAATCGTCCGTTAAAATTCAACGAGTTTGAAGTTTACATGAAGAAAAACCCGGTGATTTTTGTTTCCGCAACTCCTGACAAGTACGAAAGAGCGCACTCTTCTCAAATAGTTGAGCAAATTATTCGCCCAACTGGTTTAGTGGATCCTGAAGTTGAGATTAGGGGAACAAAAAACCAAACCGAAGACGTGATGAACGAAATCCGCTCCGTAATTTCAAAAGGACACAGAGTATTAGTAACTGCTCTTACTAAAAAACTCGCTGAAGAAATGGCTGACTTCTTTGCTTCAAAAAACATCAAATCAAGATACCTGCACTCCGAAATCAAAACATTAGAAAGAAGCGAAATAATAAGGCAATTAAGAGAAGGCAAGTTTGACGTTCTTGTAGGAATTAACCTCCTTAGAGAAGGTATTGACATTCCTGAACTTGGTTTAGTTGCAATCTTTGACGCAGATAAAGAAGGATTCCTAAGAGACCAGAAGAGTTTAATCCAAATCATTGGCAGAGCTGCTCGAAACGCAACCTCAAAAGTAATCCTCTACGCGGATAAGCAAACCGAATCCATAAAGAAAGCCGTTGCCGAAACCAACAGAAGAAGAGAAATCCAACTCGCATACAACAAGAAGAACCACATTATTCCAAAAACCATTATTCGCCCAATAGAAGAACAGATGTTAATTTTGAAAGACACAAAGCACATTCCAAAGAGCGAAAAAGCTCGTTTAATACCGCAATTAGAGGTTGAAATGAAGGCTGCTGCGGAAAGACTAGATTTCGAACTAGCAATCGCTTTACGCGACCAAATAGCAAGCATGAAGAAAGAGATTGGGGAAAACTAATGTTTATTTAATATGTTTTAGATAATATTTATTTGATTTCACATGAGTTTTATTGGTATTGATTCCCTTTTGCTTAAACAAAAATATAAGCAGGGATTTCGTCAATTTGAAAGAAAAGGGCTAATTGGAGTTGGTGTTGAAGTAAAAGATTTAGACAAATTTAATACTAATTATCAAAAGATTTTACAGGACTTGCATGATTCAAACGGGTGTGCTAATGAAAAGCCTGTTTGTTGCTCAAGAGATTTAATTGAATCATTCGAATTTGATAATATAAGTGATGAAATAAGAACGCTTGAAGAAATTAAATCAAAGGTGTTGCCTTTTGTTCATAAAGTGCATTTTTGTTATTCGTATATATTTGGTCTAACTGAGGTCTCTATTTATGGTGCTACTCCAAATTATAAGAAAATTCCGGTAAATTCACATACTAGGGGAGTCCAAGATTTTTATGACTTGCTTGAGCCGACCTACGCAATGCATTGCGCATGGGCAATTCAACAAAATAATCAATCTTCTAAATTGTTTTTAGATAATTTTCAGAGCAGGTTATCTCCTTCTTGGGATTTATTGAAAAAAGATAATTTGCGAATTTATTATCAAGGCGACAGATGTAATTTCTTAATTTCTCTAGCTGACATGTTTACTCGTTTAATGAAACTTAAAATGTATCCTGCACTTGATTGTTTCTTGCTTGACGGGATAGAAAGAATAACTGCTGCTGAGTTTGGGGAGAAAGTGGAGCTTCATTTTCTAGGTAAAAAATATTTAAAAGAAATAGTTCCGAATGACACTAAAAAAGTATTTACGCATAAACTAATTGCGCACCCTATGTTTTTTATTGCAAAAGAAAGCTCAAATGATTCAGCAGAGATTAAATCCATTGAAAGTAGCCCAATTTTTAATAAAATCATTCGGGAATGTGTTGAGAAAGATGGTTGTTTTAAATACTATGAAAAAGGAAATGATGAAAAACTTATGAAAGATATAGATTATTTCATAGCTTTTGGGGAAAAAGGTGAAGAAAGTTTGAAAAAACTGACCAAACTTGGTCATAAAATAAAGAAACTTTCTTGAATTTTTTATTATAAAATATTGAACTTCAACCCTCGACGTGAGATGTTGAAGTAAATTAATACTGGTGTTTAGACTATATAAGCTTAATCAATTTTGCTACATAAGTTTGAATTTAACACTTTATTTTTCTATATTTTTTCTAAAATACTCCTTAGTCTCTTTATCCATAAAATAAACATAGCACCCTTTGTGGGCTCTGGATAAAAGAACTCTATAAACATGTTTCAAGTGTTTTTCTAAAGATTCATTTCCTCTTTTTGCCATGCTGTCAAATGAGTTTTTTGGGACTGCAGTCCATTTTTTGTCATATTTTAAGTCATTTCCAAATATTACTCCAATATAATCAAATTCAAAGCCTTGCGCAGTGTATACTGTGCCTACTTGTTCCATTCCGCTGTCGTGTGTCGCCCATTTCCAAAAATCGTCTTTTTTCTCCCAAGGCATCTCTAATGCGCCGACCTTCACATCATTTACTAGCGTTCCGTCATGTTTTGGCTGACTCCATGGCCAGCAGAAACCAGCAACAATTCTAGCCGAGTTCTTCTTTTCTTTATTTTTTGCGTCAATAGCTTTCTTTAGCTCAACAGGGTCGTCAAATATTTTGAATTCCATTCGTTCATCTTTTCTTAAAATTTGATTGTCGGTTTCACGTATCTCAAAAAGGTTGTCAATCCATTGTAAAAATGCGTCAGATCCGCTACATCTGAACTGAGTTTTGAGTTCAAACTCTGAAATGTTATTTTCAGCTATGTCAAATTTTTTTGCAGCGTCTTTTATCAGTTGAACGCTTCCTATTTCAGTCGGTCTTACAACTTGGAACTCATCAATAAAGAAAATAGATAATTTAGCTGTTCTTATTAGTTCATCTATTTGTGGTTCTCCTGTTCGTTTTGACGCAGGGGTGTACATACTTTCGCTTGTTTTTCTTATTCTGTGAGCTTCGTCGCAAATCAAAACATCTATTTTATCCGGCTCGTGCCCCATGAAACTATTAAAGAACTTGAATTGTTTTGAAGCCCTAACGCCAAGAAGCTTTCTAAGCGTATTTGTAAACGCTGATGACCCAGTGGCGTGGTATACTATTTTGTTTTGTCTCAATAGTTCTGCCATTACTTCTAAAGCAATTACTGATTTTCCTGTGCCTGGTCCGCCTTTAACTATTATTATTGATTTTGTATTTGTGCTTGAAAGTTTCTTTGCTTCATGCATTATCTTATTGTAAGCAGTTATTTGTTCGTCAATAAGGTTGAATACTTGCTGTTTGTTTATCATATCTCCGACGTGTTCCAGAAGCTTTTTTGACGGTTTTATCGGGCTTGTTATAAACCTGTTAAAAACTTCAATCCCGTTTCCTTTCTTTAGCCTGTTTTTTAGGTAATCTCCAAGACTTGAAACATCTTCTTTTGAAAATAAAGGAAATTGATCTAGGTCTCGCTTGAATTTTGGGAAGTATAATACATTGTATCCATCTTTTGAATAATTGTGGCAGTATACACAGGAACTCAAGCTTATTGGTGGAGTTTCTTCAAAAATTTTCATGAAATCTTGTAAATCATAATGGTATCCTTCAACTTGTAAGGATGGGTGCGCATGTTCTTTTGTGAATCTTCCAAAATCTACTATTACGTTACCTTCTGTTTCGCAATCGTGGACATTTTCATTTGACCATTGTTTAAGCTCAATAAGGACAATATTGTCTTTATTTTCGTTATCTTTTCCAAAAAGTAGAACATCTATTCTTCGTTGAGTATATGGTAGCTCATATTCTACTACTATTTTGTTTCCTTCTAATTTTGAATAATCGATGGCATTTTTCATGAAGTTTAGGGAATTATTCCAAGCGTTCTTTTCTGAAGGAGTTGCTCTTTTTCGGTAATATTCTTGAAATGTTTCAACAATTTTATCAGCGATTTTATTAGTCAGCACGTCTTCTTTGAACTCTTCAAGAGACCCTTCATATAATCGCATATCTTACAACTCAGTGTATTTTCGGTTAGTTCCTTTTGCTTTTTCTATTGGATAGTTCTTAGCATTTTTTGCAGCCTTATTTTCTAATGCTTCGGTTAAGTCAATATCATATCTTTGTGATAATCTTACCAAAAACCACAATACATCAGCCATTTCTTCAGTTATCTTCTCTTTCTTATTAGAATCTTTGAATAAGCTTTCAATTTCAGTCTCGGATTTGAATCTAAAATGGGACAAAAGTTCAGCGGCTTCAGTAGATATTCCTATTGCAAGTTCTTTTGCGCTGTGGAACTGATCCCAGTCTCTATCTTCACAAAAAGCCTTGACCATTTGCTTTAGTTCAGCAATGTTCTTTTTGGAATCCATACAGATATCCCTGATTATGATAGTTTAAATCTTTCGTCAGTCGTCGATTATTAAAAAATAGTTATAAATGCTAATTTGGTCGCTTAATTAATGGTTGAAAAGCTAAAGACAATCAAGATTGGAAAGAAAGAATACTTTATTGACATAAAACTTAAGCAGATACGAAATGCA
>CAZJAE010000010.1:2634-5243 GCA_964544205.1 uncultured archaeon | reverse complement strand
GATATTGCCCCCCGTTTTTTTCATAATGATTAAGCAAAAAATCTTTTTGAGTATTATGATTTGACTGACTATGAATTGTATGTCCTGTTGAGCTTATGCGATTAATTGGCATATTGCTCAAAGCAGGTTTAAATTCTTGCTCGTTATCTTATTCTTTGATTAAATGGCTATCTACTCCCACTCCAAGCTCTCCACTTTTGAGCAGTGCAAATACAAGTACAAGCTCCAGTATATCGACAAGCTCAAAGTTGACGTCCCAACAACCATTGAAGCGTTCATGGGTTCTTGTGTTCATGAGGCTTTGGAAAAGTTGTACAAGGATTTGCAGTTTAGGCGTCTCTTATCTTTAGACCAGTTAATTGAATTTTATTATTCTGTTTGGGAGAGGGATTGGTCGGATGATATTGTTATTGTCAAGGATTACAAGAAGGATGATTATAAGCGCATGGGGGTTAAGTATCTTGAAGATTATTATAATGAGTATAAGCCGTTTAATCAGCATTCAGTAATTGGATTGGAAACGGAGGAAAGGTTGAAGTTAAAGGATGGGAGTTTTTATCATGTCAGAATTGACAGGTTAGCTAGTTCTGGGAATGCGTATTTTGTTTGTGATTATAAGACTAATTCTAAGATGAAGCTTCAAGAGGAAGCTGATAAGGATAGGCAGTTAGCCATGTATAGTAAGTGGGTTAGGCAGCATTTTTCGGATGCGGTTCATGTTGTTCTTGTTTGGCATATGCTTGCTTTTAACAAGGAGGTTACTAGCGAGAGGTCTAAGAAGGAGCTTGACGCGCTTGAGGATGAGGTTGTTTCTTTAATTAAAGAAATTGAGTCAACTAAGGATTTTCCAACTAATGTGAGCGCTTTGTGCGATTATTGCGTGTTTAAGTCTGTTTGCCCGAGTTTTAAGCATGAATTTGCTTTAGAAGAGAAGACAATTAAGCAGTACAAGAAGGATGAGGGGTTGAAGTTAGTGAATGAATTCGCTTCTAAAAAGGAAGAGGTTCAAAAATTAGAAAAGGAACTGGATGAGTTAAAACTGGATTTGATTGGGTTTTGTAAGCAGGAAAAGATTGACACTATTTATGGTTCTAATAAGAAGGTTAGCGTTAAAGAGTTTGAAAAATTCAATATTCCTGAAGAAAATAAGGAAAAGTTTGTTGAATTATTGAAAAAAGAAGGGCTTTTGGATAATTTCTCAAGCATTAGCTGGGTTAAGGTTTATTCAAACCTAAGCGAAGGCAACTTGGGCAAAGAATTTACTAAACTCTCAAAGAAAGAAAAGGACTTTAGGATTAGTTTAAGCAAAAAGAAGGATGAAGAAGAGGATTAAAGGTTTGATTTAATCGCTTCTATTATTTCAGAAAGTTTTTCTTTACTTATTGCGCCTATTCGTTTGTGAATGTTGCTTTGTTCTATAGTAGTTATTGTATTAGTTTTTGCATAGCTTTTTTTATCCAGCTTTCCTTCTGTTATTGAGCCTTCCAAAGGTATGCTTTCGTAGTGGGGCTGTGTGGTTATTGGGCATAGCCAGTAGTCTTGGGTTTGGTTTAGTTGGTCGTTTGATACTATTATTGCTGGTCTTGTTTTGTAGTCGTGCATGTTGCTGTAAGGGAATTTAACGATTATTATGTCGCCTTGCTTCATTTTTTAGCGCCTTCCTTTCTTTTTCAGTTAGGAAGCTTTCCCAGTATGCATCATCCTCGTTTTTCCATGCTTTTTTCAGCGTTGCGTGGGACATCATGAAGGCCTCATTTCTATTCATTTTTTCTCTGAATAGTTCGCGTATTACTTCACTTCTGCTCTTGTAGAGTCCCTGTTTTACTAGTGTGTCTGCCCATGTGAGCATTTGTTCGGTAACGTCCGCGCTTATGGTAACCATATCCATAATTATAGCCCGCTATATATTTTAACCTAACTAATAAGTGATTTTTCTTTGAGGGAATTTAAAGACAATCCTTGTTTTCGGTGATTGTCGAATTAGAATCTTTATTTTTTCGCCTTTTTTGTGAATAGTTGTATTACTTCTCCAATAAACCCTGCTACTATAAACGAAATAATGAATATTGTGAAGAAGTTGGCTGGTTGGAATCCGCAATTACAAAGCTCACTTGCAACTGCGCATGCGCCGTTTACGCATCCGTATCCGTAGTAGAATGGAACGCATAAGATTAGCAGGATTATCAAGATGAATATCTTGGTTTTTGTCATCCAAAGCATTTCGCTAAAAGCCATTCTAAAGTATTGTGCAGGGGTTTGTTTTTAATGGTTGGTAAGAAAGGTTAGGTTGTTATAGTAATTGAGAGCCAATAGTATTGGTGTTGTTCATGGGCGGGAGTTTGAATTATTATTCTAAGCAGAAGTTTAAGTCGGCTAATGAGTCGGAAATAATAAGCGCTGGAGAATTTCCTAAGTGTAAAGGGCTTTATCCTGATTGCCCTGAAGAACCTAGTTTGATGAACTCAATGTGCCGGACTTGTCCTAAGACTGACGGCATGAAGAAGCCAAAGATTGGCGAAGAATAAAGCTTATTCTAAAAAAATAGTTTAATTGAAGGAAAAATTCCTTCAATTTTTACTTAATTCACTTTTTCTCAAATGTGTCAGGGG
>CAZJAE010000010.1:0-2624 GCA_964544205.1 uncultured archaeon | reverse complement strand
GTCGTATGGAGGCAGTGCCTTCAATTGGTCCTTAATATTTTCAATTACATCATTCAAATGCGCGCTTACGAATTTGATTGTTCCTGCGCATTCGTGTCCGCCGCCGTCTACGCTTGCTTCGGGCATTGTTTTGCGTAGGTTTTCTATTACGGTTGCTACTGGCAGTACTGGTTTTGTCGCTCTGATGATTATCATATCCGAAACATAACCAATAGTGAATACTGCGTGCTGGTCTTTTCCTTCCGCAATAGTATCATGTATCATTCCAATAACCTTTCCAGGCGTTGGGTACTTGAATCTCACAGTGTATTTCTCAAGATCAATGTGCGAGAATATTACATTGTTGATTTCTTGTGTCTTAACATAAGGAAGTGTGCTTTGCATTTGTGTTTCCATTCCTTTTGTTACTTCGTGTTTCATTGCTGAAACCATTGTTGGGTTTGAAAACAGTTCTTCGTATAGTCCTTCTCCGCTTGCGAATTTCAAGTTGTATGATGCAAAATCAACTGCAATTCCTATGTCAGTCAATTCTTCAACGCTTTTTCCAGTATTTTTGATATATAGTTCAGTTTCTGGAATATCGCATCTATCAGAAATGCCTGAAACAGCAGGGATTAATGGTTCTTCATATTCTTCATTAATCATTCTTGCAATTTCGTATGCCAGCATTCCTGCGCATGTCTTTCCGTCAAGTCCGAACATGTACGGATTCAAGTGCAGTGATAAATACTTACAAACTGAAGTTGTTCCGTCTTTGTTCATTATTACTGGATTGTGGTGATCTATTACAATTACCTCATATCCAAGCGCGTGCAGTGTTTTGTGCGCGAATGCGTCTTCCGGAGTTGAGCCGTTATCAATTATTACAATTATTGGCTTTTTTTGTCCGAAGTCATTCACCATTCTTTTAGCTAGCGTTATGTCATGTAACATATCAGTAGTTTCGTAAAATGGTGCCTTGCTTGGGCTTCTGTATAAGTTGTATGAGTGGTTTACTCCTATCTTATCCATCATTCCTCTTACTGCGTGCTGTATTGCCATTCCTGAGGATATTCCGTCAGTGTCGGCGTGGTGTCTTATTACAATTGCTTCGCCATCAAGAACTGCTTTTCTTAGTCTGTGTGCAATTTGAAGCATTCTTGGCCTCATTTTGTTCATTCTGTCTGACTTTATTGAAAAAGGTCTTTCAATTGGTTTTGCTTTTTCAGTCAAAATCTTGTCAAAGTCAAAATTTACTTTTTTCATGTTGTCTATTTCGATTTGCATTTTGCCTGCTCTTTCATTAACCTTTCCGGTTAGTTCAACAACGTCATTAACTTCGTATGCTGAGTCCATTACTACTGCGTCCATTTGCAAGTATCCGTCGCTTACAGAGAATACTACTGGTCCTGGTTTTGCTTTTCGAACAATTTTTACTGTTCCGATAAAGTAGTCTCCGCTTTTTGCGCCTAAGAATGAGTGCACTTGTGCTCCGCGTGAGTCTCTAAAGTTGCCTTCTCTTCTTGGAGGGCCTCTTCTGTCGCTAAATTGTCTTCTTTCACCGTTCTGAGGCTTAAATTCTCTTTTTTCAAATTTTGTATTTTCTTTAAATTCTTTGTTATTATTCATTTTATCATCTCGTATTTTTTTTGTGTAAGAAAAAGCAGTTTATTTTGTGCATTTGTATTTTGTTTATATTTTTTGCAATTTTGCATTTATGCCATTAAACGGCTTTTTTCTTTTTTAGTTTTTGAATTATTTTTCGACTATTTTTTGTTAAATTAGTCTAACGCTTGGCCTTTGTGCTGGGAACTTGTCCCGCTGCCTAAGCTTTTTTCATTCTAAAACAAGTATATTCTGTCCTCAACCTATTTAAAGATTGCCATTAGTGGATTTTTTTGAAATTTAACCCACTACCGAGTTATAATGGCTTAAATTAGCGTTTAGAGCTCGTTTACCATGCATCTTAGCCCGCCGCCTGCAGCCAGATTAGCTTTTGGCGTGAGTCTGCTTGGGATTACGCGCACTCCGTTTGCTCTTAAGAGCGCTATTGTTTTGCGTGCATTTCTATCAACAAGAACCGTGTTTTCTCCAAGTGTAATAAAGTTTGCCGGGTGCAGGTTTGCTTCTTCTGCTGGGATTTCTATTTTTTTGAGTCCGTTTTCTTTAGCTGCGGATGTTATTGCCCCGCTGTTTATTACGTAGAATCTGTGGTCGTATAGCAATACTTTCCCAACTTGCCCAACAAACAAATCAGGGTGGTCAATATTTGTGTAAGTTTTTTTCTTCAGCATTTTGGATAGGATTGGCTCGTATCTGTATCCTTCTTCCATAAAGTAAATCTTGGTTCCTTCTTTTTGCATTTGGACAAGTTCAGGAACTTTTCTCATTGATTCGCTTGCAATGAATGAGTTTCTCCCAACTGGGACTAGTTTTCCCCCTTCATAGGCTTCATTTATTCCGGCAACAGAAGAGATTTTGTATCTTTTTCCCTTTAACTTAATCCACAAGTCCCTTGCCCAAAATGCGCTTGGATGCACAAGAGTTTCTTCTTTTATTTGGTAAGTGGGTAGTCTGGCATTGAACGTTTTTGCTTTTCCTTTTAGTTGTGCTCGTGTTTCTGCTTCTATCATTGAGCCCGCGTA
>CAZJAE010000009.1:0-13997 GCA_964544205.1 uncultured archaeon | reverse complement strand
TGTTCGGGCTTGAATTGATGGATTATTGGCTTTTGCTTATAGTCCAATGGGTTATTGTTCTTGTAATTAATGTTGTCCCTGCAATGGCTCCGCCTACTTGGGCTGTTCTTTCTTTTTTTTACATTACCCGCCCGCAGGATATTTGGGTGCTTATAATTATTGGCGTGAGCGCTTCTACGCTTGGCAGGTTTTTGCTTGCTAAGTTCTCCGGTTTTTTGACTGATAAGTTTGCGAGTAAAGAGAAGGCTGCAGAGCTTGGAGCTATTGAGAAACAGTTAAGCGCGAAGGGGTGGGAAAAGTTTGTTTTCACGGTTATTTATTCGCTTAGTCCTCTTCCTTCAAACGCGCTCTTCATTGCTTTTGGCGCTACTAAGACGAGGCTTAGGGAGGTTCTTGTCGGATTTGTTGTCGGGAGAACTATTAGTTATTTGTTCTTGGTTTTCACTACTGAGAGGGTGTTTTCTTCGTTTCAATCAACTCTGATGGGGAACATGAGTCTTTTCACTATTATGATTGAAGTTATCGGCGTGCTTGCTATTGTGGTATTTTTCAGGTTTGACTGGGCGAGCATGATTAAGCTTGAGGGCAGCGCGCCTAAAAAGAAGGGAAAACGCTGGGCGCATAAGGCGTCAAAGTGACGGCAAGTTATTTTTTAACTAATTTATTGCCAGGCTTCTTGATTGAATTGGTTTAAAAATTGGTTTTAGCCTAATTTATGCGGAGGGTCGTTTTATGGCTTTGCTTGAAGTTCTTGTTGGAGTGATTTTCGGCTTTTTTTGGCTGATTGTAATTGTTGCAGTAATTGGCGCAATTCTCGGTATTAGGATTATTAATCAGTGGGAGAATGGCGTGAGATTTCGGCTTGGAAAGTATAAGGATACTCTTCAGCCGGGGCTTAGGATTATTATTCCGGTTATTGATGCGGTCAGAAAAATTGACATGCGAATAGTGACTATTGATATTCCAAGGCAGCAGGTTATTACAAAGGATAACGTGCCTGTGTCGATTAACGGCGTTGTTTATTTTAAGGTTGTGGACGCCGCTACTTCGGTGACTAAGATTCAGGATTATGAGTATGCTGTTTCGCAGTATGCCCAGACTGCTTTGAGGGATGTTGCTGGGAGCATGATGCTTGATAATGTTCTTACTGAGAGGGAGAGTATTGGAAAGGACATTGAGCGGATTGTTGAGAAGGCTTCTTCACAGTGGGGTATTGAAGTTCATGAGATTAAACTGCAGGACATTGACATGCCTGAGGACTTAAAGAGGATTATGTCGAGACAGGCAAGTTCTGAGAGGGAGAAGAGGGCTACAATAATCAAGGCCGAAGGTGACAGGATTGCTGCGGAGAATCTTGCTAAGGCTGCGGAGATTATGGCGAAAACCAAGGGCGCTATGCAGTTGAGGACTCTTCAGACTATTGACGGGCTTGGTCCGAGCGCAAGCAACACTGTAATACTTGCCGTGCCGGTTGATGTGCTTGAGCTCGCTCAAGGATTGAATAAGACTCTTGGAAAGAAGAAGTAAGTTGATTGAAAACTGGTTTTTGCGGGGATTTTTTTCCCGCAATTTTATTTTTTTGTTGTCTGAAAAACGAAAATAGGTGTGATGTTTTTTGCCACATTTGCACACATTCATATACTATATAAATAGGTGTGTGGATAATAATCACTACTGATAAATTGGGCAAGGTGAGTAAATATGCATAATACAGTAGAAGTAAATGATAAGAATTTTGACGAAATGGTGTTAAAAGCGCCTAAAGGAGAACTTGTTTTAGTTGATTTTTGGGCTGACTGGTGCATGCCGTGCAAAATGCTTTCTCCGGTAATGGAGAGGCTTGCTGTCAAATACAAAGGAAAAGTAAAGATAGCAAAGCTTAACGTTGATGTAAATCCGATTCAATCAACAAGATTTGGCATAAGCGGTATTCCAGCAGTAAAGCTGTTTAAGGACGGCAAAGTAGTGGATGAATTTGTTGGTTTTGTTCCTGAACCGCTTCTTGATGAGTGGATTGGAAAGAAAGCAAAAAATTAAATCCAAAAATGAATTAACCTATGTAGTATAAACGCAGACGTTTTTTGCAAATCGGGTGGGCTTATGGATGAATATGATGTGGCAATAATCGGGGCTGGTCCTGCGGGACTCATGGCGGCAACCTATTCAGGGAGGTATAAACTAAAAACAATAGTTTTTGGGGAGATTTTCGGAGGGACTATAACTGAAGCTCATGAAGTCTGCAACTTTCCCGGGTTTTGCAATATTACAGGGTTTGAATTGTCGCAGAAAATGGTTGAACAGGTGAACGGTCTTGGGATTGAAATAGTCCCTGACAGGATTAATTCTGTAAAAAAAGAAGGCAAGCTTTTCGTTCTTGAAGGGCATGATAGAAAAGTTCTCGCAAAGAAAGTTATTATTGCGATAGGCACTAAAAGAAAGCATCTTGGTCTTGCAAGAGAGATTGAACTTAGGGGAAAGGGTGTGAGTTATTGCGCTACGTGCGACGGTCCGTTTTACAAAAACAAGGTTGTTGCAGTGGTGGGGGGCAGCGATGCTGCGCTTTCATCAGCAGCGTATTTGGCTGATATTGCCCAGAAGGTTTACATTATTTACCGCAAAAACCAGTTCACAAAGGCGGAGCCTGTCTGGGTCGAGCTTGTTGACAAAAATAACCGCATAGAAAAGGTATTTAATTCAAATGTAATAGAATTCATGGGTAATGAGAGGCTTTCAGGAGTGAAACTTGACACAAATAAAGAGATTTCTCTTGACGGAGTCTTTATTGAAATAGGTTCAGCTCCTCAAAAAGAATTTTTGGAAGGAATCGGACTTAAGCTGGATGACGGAGGGTATGTTTTAGTTGACAGCAAGATGAGGACAAATGTTCCGGGGATTTTCTCGGCGGGAGACTTGAACTCGGAGAATTTTAAGCAGGCAGTTGTGGCAACCGCTGAAGGCGCCATTGCTGCAAACACAGCATTTGAGGAAATAAAGCGCGAAAGCGTTTAGAGAGGTTGAGGGACATGGATTTTGGATGCAGAAGAATAGATTCGAAGGACTTGATTAAGTGCACATTCGGGCTGAATAAAACAGAGCTTGACCTGTTTTTGTTTCTCTCAAGAAGCAACAAGTGCGAGACTGTGAGCACGGTGAGCAAAAACCTCGACCTTGACAGGACAACTATTCAAAAATCGCTCAAAAAACTGCTTGAAAGGGAGATAATTGAAAGAAGGCAGAATAACCTCGACAACGGCGGTTATGTTTTTCTTTACTGCATAAAAAAGAAGCCCCAGATTAAGGACAAGATGCAAAAGATTCTTGACGACTGGCACACTTCAGCCTCAAACGAGATACTCCACATTTTTAATGACGGCGCTGTTAAGCCGGTTGCGTAAAATGCTTAGCTTTTTAGTGTTGAGTGTTGTAATATTAGAAGCCAAAAAATTGTTTTTGGCGGTTTTAGTTAGAAAAAACTTAGATAGAAAAAGCGCTTGGTGAGGGGTTTGTATGGATAGTCCTGCGATTGAATTTCATAAAAAACTTAACGGAAAGCTTTCTGTTGAGTCAAAAACAAGAATAAACACAAGACAGGACTTGTCGCTCGCATATACTCCGGGAGTTGCCGAGCCGTGCGTTGAGATTAATAAGAATCCTTCAAAAGTTTTTGATTATACAATTAAATCAAACACTGTTGCGGTAATAACTGACGGGACTGCAGTGCTCGGTCTTGGGGATATTGGTCCAGAAGCGTCTCTTCCTGTGATGGAAGGAAAAGCGGTTTTGTTTAAAGAATTTGCGGGAGTTAATGCTTTCCCAATTGCGCTTAATACTAAAAATACTGACGAGATTGTTGAAACTGTGAAACGAATAGCGCCTGTTTTTGGTGGAATTAATCTTGAAGACATTTCCGCCCCTCGTTGTTTTGAAGTTGAAGAACGCCTTCAGGACTTGGGAATACCTGTGATGCATGACGACCAGCACGGGACAGCGGTTGTAGTGTATGCCGCGCTTACTAATGCGCTTAAAGTTGCCAAAAAAGAGATGCGAAACACAAGAGTAGTAATTAACGGGGCGGGGGCTGCTGGAGTTGCGGTCGCAAAACTCCTTTCCTGCAACGGGTTTGATTCAAATTCATGCACCGGTGTTAGGGATATTGTAATGATTGACAGCAAGGGAATTATTTCAAAAAACAGAAGCGACCTTGACGAGAGCAAAAAGAAGCTTGTTTTGTTTACTAATAAAGCAAATGTTTCGGGAACGCTTGCAGATGCTCTTAAAGGCGCGGATGTTTTCATCGGAGTAAGCAAGGGCAATTTGCTTAACGAAGCGCACATAAAAATGATGAATAAAGACCCGATTATTTTTGCTCTCGCCAACCCTACTCCTGAAATAATGCCTGATGTTGCGTTAAAAGCCGGGGCGAGTGTTGTAGGGACAGGGAGGAGCGATTTTCCAAATCAGATAAATAATGTGCTTGCATTCCCGGGGATATTCAAAGGAGCTCTTGAAGCCAAGGCGGTTAGGATTAGTCCAGGCATGAAGCTTGCAGCGGCTCTTGCGCTTGCTTCAAGCATTAAAAACCCTTCAAAAGACGCTGTTTTGCCAAGCCCTCTTGACAAAAGCGTCGCATTATTAGTGGCGGAAGCGGTAAAAAAGCAGGCAATTCTTGAAGGAATTGTTAGAAAATAACAAACTTAGTTTAGAAAAGAACTGGCTTGAATAGGGTGATAATAGGTTTATGAAAACATTAATTCATCTGGCAAATGAACGTGGGGGAGGAGATTACGATTGGCTTAATACAAGGTACAGTTTCAGTTTTAGCAATTATATTAACCCAAAAAGAACTGGGTTTGGAAAGCTTCTCGTTTTAAATGATGACATAGTTGCGCCATCTTCAGGATTTGAAATGCATCCGCATAGCAACATGGAAATAATTACGATAGTCACAGAAGGGGTTCTTGAGCATAAAGACAGTGAGGGCAATCGCGGAGTAGTTAAACCCGGTGAGGTTCAGGTAATGAGCGCGGGGAGCGGAGTTTATCACTCTGAATTCAACCAATCAAAAGAAGATTTTGTTAAACTATTCCAGATTTGGATTAATACAAAAGAAAAAGGAATAAAGCCAAGATATGACAACAAAAAGTATTCTAAATCGATGCTTGAAAATAAACTATTAGTAGTTGCTTCAGGAGAGAACAGCAAAAAATCCCTTTACATTCACCAAGATGCATTTGTGATGCTTGGAAACTTCGCAAAAGGCAAGTCTTTCACAAGAAAAATTTCAAAAGGAAACGGACTATTTGCGTTTGTAATAGAAGGAAAACTCTCTTTTGGGGAGCACTTAATTAATCATCGAGATTCAATTGAAATAAATGACGCAACAAAAGCCAAATTCACTGCAAAAGAGAAAAGCAAAATTCTGCTGATTGAAGTTCCTATGAAGTAAGTTTTTAGCTAAAAAGACTCTTTTTTTGATTCATTATTTATAAATCTTTCGCATAACTCACCACCAAAAATGGAGGTGATTTTATGGTAAAGATTGTCATCAGCTTCTTAATTGCAGTTGTTATTTGTTACGGGATCCAAATTCTAGCTGGGCTATAATTTTTGGTAAATGCAGGGGAAGAGGATCGAACTCTCAAAGCCACTAAGGCCCAGGACCTCAACCTGGTTGGTTTTCCAATTCCATACCCCTGCTAAATATCTAATTACCCGCTTGCAAGTAAGTTTTTCTAAAATAATTGCGTTTGAATAGATTTAATTAGCTTTCTAAAAGGCGAAATTTGTTCATGCTTCAGCGTTTTCTGTGTATTCGCTTAGTCTCCTCACGTGGTCAAATTCTTCGCTCATTATGAGTTCAAGGACTTTTTTGAGTTCTTTTGATTTGGAGAGTTGTATTGCTCGTGTGTATTCATTAATTGCTTTTCTTTCTCCTTCAACATTCATTCTAATTATCTCAACCGGTTTTGCAGTCATTGCTTTGAACTCGAACACGGGTTCTTTTGCAATAATGTTTCCCCTTGCAAGCACTCTCATTAGCACGTTTGCGTGGGTGGATTCTTGTTCAGAGAGCCATTTTATTGTTTGGAATATTTCTCCGTCAAATTTTCTAAGTTCTTTAAAGTACAGGCTTCTTTCGTATACTTCTCTTTCAAAGAGGGACAAAAGTTCTTTTTGTATTTGGGTTACATCTTCGGGTTTTATTGCAATTATCAGGCTGTCAAGTTCTTTTGTGTTATCCATTTTTACCGGTTTAGAGTAGGGAAAAGTAGAATTTAAGGGTTTTGATTGAATTTTTCAGCACGGTTTTTGCGCATAAGTGAGGTTTATTTTTAGAGTTGAATTTTTTAATGGTTTTTTTGGGGAGGAAAAGGTTTTTATTATTCTTGAGCAATTTTAGTTAAGTGATGAAGTAGAATTGTTTTGCCTGGAGGGATGTAAAATGGCTAATTGCATGTTTTGCGATACTTTTGTCGGAGAAGAGCAGAGGGACGGGGGTTGCAAGGGCAGGACTATTGGGAATAAGGATATTTGCGAGCAGTGTCTTTCTGAATTAAAATATGTTCTTGAATCGGTTACTGCCAAGTCTCCAAGCGAGAGGGTTGGAAGCGATGACGATGATGATTATGACGAAGAAGTTGATGTAAGCGCTTCAAATGATGATAATCCTTTTTCTTCAAAGTCAAAGATTTGACGTCCAGTCAGATGATTGATTTTTTAGAAAAAGTTTCTATTCGATAAATGTTAAGGCAGTGTTGCGAGTATCTTGTCTTCCGGCCAGTAGAATATGTCGTCGTTTGCGTTTCTTGATATGCATGCGCGTCCTTGTTTCACTGCGTCGTATAAGAGTGAGAGCGAGTTAAGCTGGGTTGTTGTCGCGTCGTTGTATTTCATTGATGGGACTCCGTATAGCGATACTAACGGGTCTGTTCCGAGCGTGTTGTTTGGCGAGTATACTTTTGTCTGGTTCATTCCTGCAACATAGTACGGCCTTCCAGAGAGTGTGTAAATTACTGTGCCTAGTTTCCACTCGTTTGGCTCGTTTGACGTCGGCAAATCTATTGAGTATGTGTTTGACACGAGTTTCTTGTCTGGTATTCTCATCATTGTGTTCAGAGTATTTCTTGAGCTGTCAGTGTCATTGAGGGGTTTAAACAAGGCAAAGCTTGTTGATGGGTACGCTAACGCTGTTAAATCATTTTTTATCATGTATCTTGCGCTGTGGGGGATAGCATTTTTCGGCGTTCCTAGTATTATCGGAGTTGCGGTTGTCTGTGCGTAGTAAATGTTAGGCGATAAGTATAATCCTGTTCCGTTCGCAAGAGTTGGGTTTGAGAGCGAGAGTATTTTTCCTCTTAGAGTCAGGCTTGTGTTGAGCTGGTCGAGTTGTTCTGCAACAGTTGGCTGTGCTGATACAAGAGCTTGTGCCGGGATATTGTTTAGTATTGCTCCCTGCGCTGAGTTTACAACTATTGTTTTTGCGTCTGCGAGTTTTGTTCTGTATCCTTCTGCTGTTTGTCCGTTTGCGAGTCCTACTTGTCCGTCAAGAGGAGTGTAGTAGAACGGGCTGTAGTTTGAGTATATTGGATTTGTTGAGTATAAGTCAAAGACTATTTTTGCTGCAGGGTTTGATGATGTGTATAGAGTAGGCTGTCCGTTAAAGTTTATTCTTAGCTTTATATTGTATTCTCCTGCGTCAGGCAGAACAAAAGAGCTGTTCTTTGTATAGTTTGTGCCTTCTGATGCGTAGTATGCGAGTGTGTTGTTTGAGAAGTACTTGCTTGAGCCGGTTTGCGCGTCAAGGAATCCGGGGTTTGCTGATACTGTCTGTGTTTTGTAATAGTTTGTGAACTCGTTTTGGAATGTTGTTCCGTATCCGTCTCTTGAAAGGTTTGCCTTGAAGTTGACTAGTTTTACTAAATTGTCTGCTTTGGCTTGGTCTGCAAGGAGGAAGTAGTAGAGCGATGGTTTGCCGTCAAGCTCTCTTGTAGTGTATGGGAGGTAGCATGCTGGAGTTCCAAGTGTTAATCCGCTTCTTCCTGCTTCTTCAAGTTCTTCGGGAGTAAAATCTGGAATCACGCTTGTGAGTTCTGCTCTTGCAGGATTGCTTGGGCACCTGAATGTGCTTGTTGAGAGAAGGTTTTGTAGTCTTTGCATTCTTCCGTTTATTATTATTGAAAGCTGTGTTGCATCAAAATATTTGTCTCCAAGGTTTTCTGTTCCGGAGTCAAGCGAGGTAATGTCGCTCCATCCCCATGTGAGTATGTTTTTAGCGAGCCCGTTTTCGCTGTTTGTTCCTCTTAGTATTCCGCTCTGGCAGTCGTTTATTTTCGGCTGGAATATTGCAGCTTTTCTTGGCGTAGCGTTGAATTTGAAATGGTATTTGTATGATACAGGAGTTTGGTGGCTGTCGGGTATGCTGAATGGACTGAATTCTGAGTCAATTACTGTAGGATCGTCGTGTTCTGATGCTTGAGCATTTATTGTTACTATTGCGTATGTGTTGTTGTTCAGCGGTGTTGAATTGAATGAAGCGCCTACTTCCTGCGAGTCAAACACGCCGAATACTTTCGCGTCGGCTGGGTTCGGGTTGAACTGTGCCCTTATCGCAGAATTTGATACGCTTATGTTTGATGATGCGTTGAGCAGGTTTATCCTAAAGTCAGGCAGTAGGAGTCCAACCATGTTGTCGCAGTCCTCGTACCATTCTGTGTATGGGGGTTCAGAGCAGACAAATTCTTCTTCAAACTCTTCATTGAATGAATCGTCAAGCGCTTCATCGCTCGTTGGTTCTTCGTCAAGCGTTTCGTCAAGGAATGGATCGTATTCTTCGTCAACTATTTCTTCTTCAATAATTTCTTCGTCTTCATTTGTGTCGTATTCTTTTGTGTAAACTTTTCCGTCATAAGCGCCTTGTATGAATCCTGAGCTTACTGCTGTTGCGAATAGTCCTGACATTATCTGGTTGTCTATGGTTTGTCCGTTGAATGTCATGAGCCCGTTTGGGTATTCTGAAGCTGCTGATGATGCGCTTTCCTTGTCGCTCAGCCAGTTTGCCGCGTCTATTGCCGGCTGTAGTGTGTCCATTGGAGGCTGGAAAATATTGTTATCCGTCATTACTTTCAGCGCGTCAACCGCTTTTTGAACCGTGGCTTGTGTTTTTGGCAGTTGTTCACCGTATGCTTTTGTTTTCTGTTCGTATAACTTTACAGCAGTATTAAGAAGATCTATTTTTGGGACTACTTCTTCAATTGCTTGTATTTGTTCCTGGACTGATGAAGTTTCTATTGAATCTGCCACTGCCTGCGCATCGCTTGCGATTCGGCAGCACCCTCCATTTTCGGGCGTTTGGCTGTTTCCGTCATAGTCTGTGGATGAGTCGTGGTTGTCGCATGTGTTTTGGGCTGCTGTTGCTATTGATTGAACATCAGTTTTAGCACTCTCCATGCTGGTTTTTATTTGCTGGGCAATTGCTTTTGCTTCCTGCATTTCTTGTTTTAGTTTTGCAATCAAGTCAATCATTGCAGTTATTCTTGCGTATTGCTGCGCCATTTTAGGCTTGAATTCTTTTAGTATGTCGTTTGCGGCAACTTCTTCTTCAATAGCCATGTAGATGAGCGCGTTTGCGTCTGAAAGGTCTATTATTGCCTGTTCGAGGTATGTTGCTGCGGCAGCATCGTCGCTTGAAGCGAGGTATGTTGCGTCTATTGCTGCTGCTGCGAGAGCGGAGTCATAATCTGCTATGGCGTAGTCAACGGCTGTGTTTGCCTGGTCCAGCAGGTCTTGAGCGGATTGTATTTTCTCCATTGCAAGTTCAACGTTTGCGTCAAATGCTTCAAAGAATTCGTCTGTTTCTTCGTGTTTTTTGTTAAAATCAATCATTGTTTTTCTTGCGGAGTTTACTTTCGCTGCGTACTCGTCGAGTTTTGTCTTTGCAGTGGTTATCTGGCTTACTGCAGAGCTCTTTTTTGACGATAGGGCGCTTGCGCTTTCGCAGTCTTTTATGTTCAAGTCATTTACGCTTGTCTTCATTTCGTCAAGCTCTGTCTTCATTTCAGGAACTACTTTGTTTATGTCTGTGATTTTGCTTGCCACTAGGGACGCTAAGTAATCTATTTTTTCCTCGTCATTGCATGCTTCTATGTCAAAGTCGTATACTTCTTCTTCAAACGCTTGTTCTTCCTGCGCTCCGCAGGTTTTGTCAACTGCTCCTGCTTCGTTTACCATGAATTCAAGTTTGTTCATGTCTTTGTACGCGTCAAATGCAGTGCTTTGGGCTTCGCAGACTTTTTCTTTAACTTTTTGCCTGTCGAATGCAACCCAAGCGTCTTTAATTAACTGGTTTTTTAGTGTCGCCATCGCCCTCATTTGTTCTGTTACTTTGTCAAGTGTTCCAAGTTCGTATGAGAGCGCTTCTTCGTATACTCCTTCGCCTGCGAGGTCTTTTAATTTTCCGCTTAACTGTTTCCACCAGGAGTTTCCTCCGGTTCCAAGGGATTTTTCATAAAGCGTGCAAACGCTTGTGCTTAGGTTAACAGTTTGAATTAATTCAGTGTTTGTTACTCTTATTGAGTCTTTTGAGCCAGGGAGCAGCGAGATTACGTATTTGTCAGGGTAGAGTGTTTCTGTTCCTGTTCGTTCTATTATTGCAAGCACTTCTCCAAGGTATATTTTCTTTGAGCCTCCAACGCTTGCCCTTATTGTTATTCCGTATGCTCCTGGAATTGCTCCCCTTGTAACTGTTATTGTTCTTTTCGGATTGTTTGAAGAGTTAAGCGTAAATGTTTTTGAGCTTAGTCCTATTCCTCCTTCCACTCCTCCGGCGCACCCGTTGTCGCCTTCACATAGGCTAAAGTCAATATTGTTTTGTCCGCACGATGATGCGTCTATTTCAAAGCTTGCCGAGTTTTGTTCCTTTGCTACTGTTACTTTTTGAGGAGTTATTTTTACGCATTGTTCGAGGTTTTCAATTGGTATTACAAATCCTATTTGCGATGCCTGTCCGCCTGTAGTAAGATTTATTCTGAAATTCGCTGTTTTTCCCTCGTATTCTTTGAATGGGACGAAATTGATTTTTGCTGTTATTGTGTCAGTGGAGCTGAATTGAGCGGCTTTTTTCGGCTGGCTGGTCAAAATTTCTGAAACATTGTTTAACACTACTTCTACGTTTCCCATTCTCTCGTTTACCCATTCGATTGAAGCGTTTATGTCGGTTGCTTCGGCGCAGACCTTTCTAAGCCTTATTTCTGATTTCACTATTCCTGTTGAAGGGAGTTCGTTCACTAAGCCAGTGCTCATGTTTAGGCATCCTTGAGTCACTTCGGACTCTGTGTGCACTGTTCCTGTAACTGGAATTACTGGAATTGTTATTGTAATGTCTTCTCCAGTGTCGGGGTCTTCTAAGTCAATTTCTACGTTTATTACGCATGTTCCGTCCGGCTGGATTGTGCCTTCGTCGCATTCGATTATTCCGCCAGTGTTAGGGTCAATTACTACGATTACTTGCCCGGTATTTGTGTCAACAATTATCTGCCCGTTTCCTGTGTTGCCGTCATTTTCAAAGTGGTAGTGAATGTTTCCGTTGTCATCAATTTCTGTCAAGTTTGGGTCAATTGTTACTATTACTCTCCTGTTTCCTGAGGTTAGTGTTACTGTTCTTGGGATTAGGTTTCTTCTTCCGGGAACGCTTATATCCATGCTTATATTACCGTTCTCGTCAGGAGCAAGTCTGAGTATGTCCCCGTCAAGCTGTGTGTCGCTTATTACCTGTCCGTCTTTTTGGATAGTTATTCTGCCTGCTACGCCTGAGCCGTTGATTATTACTGGCGTATTGTCTTCTTCAGCAGGTGGAGCGGTTACGCTCCCTATTATAATGTAAACAATCAGAGCGGCTATTATTACTACAAGTATTACAGGCAGGGGGTTTTTCTTTATTCCTTCAATGAATCCGGAGAATTGCTCGCCTACTTCGTCAAAAGAGTCGTTTAGTCCGTCGTTTGAACCGTTAAAATCCATTTTTTCCCCTTCTAAAAATAACACAAGCTCTTTGTATTATTTCCCAAAACCCGCAAATGGATAGGCGATTGTTATATTTAAGGCTTTGCAAAATTGGTTCTTGTCTTTGCTTTTTGTAAAAACAGGTTATAGAATTTTTTTCTCTATTAATTTTGCCTGCTTGATGAGTATTTGGGCATGTTTTTTTGGCGGGAGTCCGGTTGATATTTCAAGAGTTATGACTTTTAGGTTCGGGCACGCGCCTTTCACCTCTTCAGCCAGCATTAGTGCAAGTTTTGAGTTTTTCTGCGAAGGCTTTATTTGCAGGTGCCCGTCGTAAATTCCTTCTTTTAGGTTTCCTTTGGGCGAGTTTAAGTGCATTTGGTATGTTTCTTTTGCCACTGCGTCGAGAATGTCTGAAAAGTAGTCGCTGACTTCGCCTTTGTATTCTTTTCTTCTCGACTTTGTGGACCACGATGCAAGGTTGTGGCATATGTCGAACAAGTAACCCGCATTTGAGCGTGAGATTATTCGTTTGAAGAATTCCGGGCTTGAGAAGTATCTTATCGCGTCAGGATCCCCGTTAGCAAAGTGCGGTTCGGCGTAGGGCGCTGATTCAAAAATTATTTTTTTGTCAAGGGATTCGTCAAGGAATTTTAAGTTTTTAAAAATTGTCGCGACTAACTGTTCGGGGTTCGTGTTTTTGTTATCCAGCGGTTCGTATCCTGCGTGAAACCCAAGCGCTGGTGGGCTTGATTTTTTGCATGCTATTACAGTGGATGGATTTGCTATTAGTTCGTCAGCGAACCCTCTGTGGTCAAGCCCCATTTTTTTCCTAAACAATGGGTTGTGGAGGTTGAATTTTATTTCTGCTTCTTCAAGCATTGGAATTGATTCCGTGTTTGAGAGTTCTATTCCTGCAAGGACTCCGCTGTTTTTAATCATTTTCAGCGCTTCTTTGTCCTCAACTATCCCCGGGCACCATGAAGCGTATATCTCTGTCATGCATTAAAATTAGTTTTATGAATATAAAAAGGATTTGTTACAATCGCAGAATTAACTGTAAAGACAGGATTATATTCTCTGATTCTTACTATATGTCATGAATAAGCGTTTAGCCGGGTTGAAAGTTCCTAAAAGCGGGGTTCTTTCAAAAGCGCAGAGCAGGATGCTTTTTAACGCTCTTCAGGCAACTGCGAGGAAGAAGCAGGCTCCGATAAAACCTCCTTCAAAAAGGGTTCAGGCAAGGGCGATTGCTTCTTTTAGATCCGAAGTTGCCGTGATTAACAGGACTGCCAAAACCCGTATTACTCCGGCGGATTTGAGGATTATTTTCAGCGATAAGCCGGCGCCGCATGATGTTGTTAGCGGTATTGCCAAAAAGTTTCCTAAAAAGCTGCGCCCTATGCTTCACTCGGAATACCACAGGTTTCTTTACACAAAGCCTAATTTTGAGACGCTTGTCCAGTACTTTGTCGCCCTTGAAAAATGGGTGGCGGCAAAGCCAAAAAATCGGTAAATTAAAAAAAATTAAAAGAAGCGACGGGCGAAGTCACTTCTTTGTCGAAAATATCTGCGAGTATATCTTTTTGCTGTGCGCGCCTTTTTCTTCAAGCAGGTATCCTGTGAACACAGCCATTACAAGTATTATCAAATACCCTAATGCAATTTCCACAAAGTACTTGCCTATCTCCATGTCAGCGAGAGGGATGAGTACTATAGCGTCAAGCACTATGTTGATTACTACCCACACTATTCCTACTTTTATGGCTTCAGACATGTAATTTACGGTTATATGTTTAAAATATTTGAGAAGCATTACTGCGGTTACTATCGCAAGCACTACGCTCATTATGGAGTTGAAAAACCCTATTCCTATCATCGGGGATCCGTCGGGAGTGTAGAATAGAAACGAAACCAGAAATGGCACCAGCCAGACTAAGAACCCTAACCCAAACAGCCTGATTAATGGGCTGTTGTCTTTTTTATCATAAACTTCAAGA
>CAZJAE010000008.1:0-14121 GCA_964544205.1 uncultured archaeon | reverse complement strand
CGAAGAAGCCGAGAAGTAAGATTAAGCTTTGTTTGATGGCAGCTCCTTCGCTTGTTGTTGATTTTGATTATAAGTATTTTGTGCAGTTGATGAAGAATCTTGGTTTTGATAAGGTCACTGAACTGACTTTCGGGGCAAAGATTGTGAACCAGAGTTATCATAAGTATATCAAAGAGCATTTTTCTGACTACGCTAATAATGGAAAGAAGAAGGACAAGAATTTTCAAGAAAAATTCATCGCGTCTGTTTGTCCTGCGAGCGTTTCGCTTATTGAGCACCAGTACCCGGAATTGAAAAAGTATCTTCTTCCTTTTGTTTCTCCAATGGCTGCGATGGCTAAAGTTGCGAGAAAGAGTTTTCCGCATCACACGCTTGTTTTTCTTGCTCCTTGCGGGGCTAAGAAGGTTGAAGCGGCGCATTTTTTGGATAAGAATAAGAAGAAGCTCATTGAGGCTTGCGTTACTTTTGCGGAAATGAAGCAGATAGTCGCAAAGGAGAAGCCTTCAAAGCATCACTGCTCGCCTATTTTTGATTCTTTCAATAATTCTTATACTTCGATTTATCCTCTTTCTGGAGGCTTGAGCGCGACTCTACATTACAAGGGAATTCTTGACAAGAAGGACATGGTTTCGTGCGATGGTTGCAGAAACATCGCTTCTCTTTTCTCGAAAAATCCTGACAAGGTTTTTTATGATGTCTTGTTTTGCGAGGGCGGTTGTATTGGAGGCCCTGGAGTCGCTTCAAGGGCGCCTCTTTCTGTGCGCAAGCAGAGAGTGCTTAGGTACAGGGATTATAGAAAGAAGCATAAGACTTCAGAGAAGCAGGGCGCGGAGAGGCACGTTGACGGGATTGATTTCTCCAGAACTTATTAATCAATGCAGTGTTTTGCCGGCGCTTGTGTGATTCTTTTAATTATTTGCTTTCATCTTTTCTCTGCGGGAGCAAGAATTTATTCTATCAAGTGAAATTGCTTTAAGTGAAGTGTTTTTTATGATTTATCATGTTGTCACTACTCCTGAGTGTAATCTTTGCTGCGAGTATTGCTGCGGAAAGGCTTTTGACGAGCCTGAGTCTGATATTAAGTTTGAGCCGGTGCCTCATTCTCCCCAGTACTCGCCTGCTGAACTAGATGCTTTTCTTAAGCGGGATAAAGACAAGCCGGTTTCTTTGATTTTTTACGGCGGAGAGCCGTTAATGAATGTTGAGTTTGTCAAACAAGTAATGGATTCTCAGTCCAAGTATAAGACTGTGAAGAATTTTTTGATTCAGACTAACGGCGTTCTTCTTGACTCGCTTCCAAAAAAATACGCGAATAAGTTTCACACTATTCTTGTTTCTATCGACGGCGGGAAGGAAACTACTAACTCTAACCGGGGCGAGGGTGTTTTTGAGAAAGTGAATAAGAATCTTTTAAGGCTTGTTGAGAACGGGTTTAAGGGCGAGATTATTGCGAGAATGGCTGTCGAGGAGCCGACTGATTTTTTTTGCGATGTCATGGATTTGATTTCTCCAAAGGATGCGTCTTCTTTTAAGTTTTCTTCAGTTCACTGGCAGCTTGACGCAAATATGTGGCATGATTATGAGAAGAGGAATTTTTCCCAATGGGTTAAGAAGTACAATAAGGATGTTTCGCGGCTCGCGGATTTTTGGGCGGAAGAGATTTCAAATGGGCGTGTTTTGCGTCTTTATCCTTTCATGGGGATTATGGATTCTTTGATTAATAAAACTCAGTATTATTTGCGGTGCGGTTCGGGGATTGGGAATTTTACTATTCTGCCTAACGGAAAGATTTCTGTGTGCCCCATAATGTCGGGAGTTAAAGAAAATTATCTTGGAGATATTAAGGATACTAATCCTTCTGACTTGCCTTTTAAGCTGACTGTCAAAGAGCCGTGCGTTTCCTGCAAGGATTTTGAGCTTTGCGGCGGCAGGTGTCTTTATTCCAATCTTCACCCTGTCTGGCCAAAAGAGGGCATTAGGGAAGTGTGTTCTTCAATTAGTCATTTGATTAGTGAAATGAAGCGGATTCAGCCGGTGATTGAGAAGGCAATCAGGGAGAAGAAAATCAAAGCAGAAGATTTGCAGTTTTTAAAGTATAACTGCGCTGAAATAATTCCTTGATTTTGTCTTTGAATTCTTGTTTTTAAACCAAAGCCCCCGCCTGTCCGGGATAGCTTTTTATTCCCTGAAAGCATAGATTTTCTCATGAAACCGCTTCGAAAATTTACTGGAATTGGCGCTGGCGTTAAGCCTAAAGTGCCTAAATCGTCTTTGGCTGTCAGAGAATTAATTGCCGCAAGGGAGAGGAAGAGAATGCCTGTTCCGGGGCTTGTTCCGCTTGAAAAAGCGCCTGTTGGCGTTCAGATTGGCGCAGTTAGTCTGGCTCTTAGCGCCGCTCAGGAGAAGCTTGTTAGAACTTATAAATTCCCTTCAAGGGTTGCTGAAACAAATCCCCATGTTCGTTCTCTTATCGGCGCGTCATCTAACATAAGCCAGGCGCTTTCTTTGCTTAGCGAGAGTGAGCGAAGAAGGCTTAGCGCGGATGAGTCCAGAAGGCTTGCTGAGTTAAGGGCGAGGATTTCAAAGGAAAAGAATCTTCACAGAGAGCTTGGAATTGAAGAGAGATATATTCGAATTCTTTTAAAGTAACTGCAAGTTAGGCAGTTAAGAGCTCCAAGTGGGATTTGAACCCACGACCCCATGCTTACGAAGCACGTACTCTACCAGCTGAGCTATTGGAGCTTGTTTGTTTTTTATAATTAAATTGTGCAGGATTAAACTTTTATTCTTCTGGGTTTTTATTGTTTCATGCAGTCCGGCGCCGTGGTTAAGAATATTGACATTATTGTTTATCCTTTTTTTGGCTTGGGTTTTGAGCTTAAGACTCAGGCGGGGAGAAATAAGTGCGGTCAGTGGATTAAGATTCTCAGGGAAGGGGTTAAGAGCAGGGACACTGCTTTTATTGTCCTGCACATGGCGGAGCATGAATTGCACGAGTATGAGAAAGAGGCTCTGCCTTTTATACACAAATTCAGGGGCGCGCTTGGCGAGTTAAAAAAAGTCGGGCTTGCTTATACTGACTGGGCTGGGGCGCCCCTTAAGCAGACGCTTGAGATTGAGAGGTGGCTGTCTGAAAAGAATCTTGCCAAAAATATGCGCATTAGGTTTTACGGTCAGCACGCGGGGGCTTGTGTTACTACAGTGGGTCAACCCATTGCGCAGTTGCTTTCAATAAGATTGAGGGCTAAAAGAGGAGTTGAAGCTGTTTATCGCGAGGCGAGCGCTTTGTCGGTGAAGAGTTTTGAGGCTTATGCTTACAAAATGCTCCACAGCGAGGTTTCGCGTGCTGACACAATGAGGTTTCTTGAAGCGGTTGCGAGAAAAGAGCGGGGCGCGAGTATTTTTGCGTTAAGGAGTCCTCAAAAAGTACTCTCATTTTTGAATAAAAAAAGGCGCTGATTATTGTTGCTGTTCTTTTGATGGAAGTTTTTTTATTTTTGCTAGGAAGAACTGCTGGGTATTGTTGTCCTGAGGGTATAATCTTACGCAGTTTTCGCACAGCTTGTTTTCCCGGATTTTTATTCCTTCAAGATTGATTTTTTCAACGACAGCGTTTTTTCTCTGGCGTAAAAGCTGTATTACAACTTCTTCGTTTTCTTCTGGCGAGAATGAGCATGTTGAGTAAATCATTTCTCCGCCTTCTTTTAGGTAGTCAAATGCCCTGACTATTAAGTGTTTTTGTTCAGATGCTTTTCTTTCGACGAGTTTTTGCGACCAGTCTTTTAGAGCTTCTCTTTTTTTCCTTACGAGTCCTTCGCTTGAGCACGGCGCGTCAAGGAGTATTTTGTCAAAGCGCTTGTTTCTTTTAAGGTTTCTAAAGTCTATTCTTTTTGTCCCCACGTTTTCGAGTCCGAACAGGGTTTTTGATTTGTTCAGGATTGCGAGTCTTTTTGTGTGCAGGTCTGTTGCGAGAACGTTTTTTGCCATGTTGCTTAGCTGGATTGTTTTCATTCCTGGAGCGGCGCATGCGTCAAGCACCGAATCATTTTTTGTTGGAGCTAGCGCTGCGGCGGGCATCATGCTTGCTTTTTCCTGCACGCTTATCCACCCTTTTTGGTATTCTTCCAGTTTTCCGGGCTCGTTGCATTCGATTGAAAATGCCTGCGGGTGGAATAAGAGAGGGGTTGTTTTGATCCCCTTTTTTGACAGAGACTCTATTACTTGTTCTACGCTTGCTTTGTTTGTGTTTACCCAGAAGGATTTTGGTTGTTTTTGTTTTATTGTTTCAAAGAATATTCCCCACTCGCTGCCGAGGAGTTTTGAGTACTTGTCTATGAATTCCTGGGGGAAAAAGGTTTTTCGCATAAGAAAAAGCTGTTTGAAATGATTTATTAGTCTTTGTTCTATGCGTTCGTGTCTGACAGTGTTGAGTCTATCTGGTTTAGGCTGTTTGTTATTCCTGAAATGTCTGAGCCGACGTCGTCTATTGTTTTGCTTACTTCGCTTTCTGAAGTTATTTTTACCGAGTCGCCGGTTGTAGTGTCTTTGCCGGTTAGGACGTTTGAGTTTAGTATCAGCGCTGCAGCTAGTATTATTATTACTACTGCTGCTACTGCCGCCCAAATCATTTTTTTATCAGCCATTCATTTCACCCGAGTATTGCAAGTATTACTTCTTTTAGTATGCTTTCTCTTATTTCCTGTATTCCTTCCTTTACCATTACCGCGTCTTCTTCGCTGAAGTTATCCACCTTGTTTTTTATTCCTTGTTTGATTGAATCTACTTTTGTAACCGCGGTTTCTAAAAGCGTCGCTGCGTTGTCAAACTTTGCCGCGGATTCCGTGTCGTTTTGTTCTCTGTAATAGTTCGCTATCGCTTTTACTTTCTGCGCGGTTGTTTTTAAATCAATTCTTAGGCTTTCAAGTTTGAGCGCAAGTTCCAATAATTTTCCCTTGTCGCTTAGAACTGCTTTGTTTATCAGCGTCGCGCCGGCTTCGGTTGTTTTCTTTTCTCTTACGCATTCAGCTATTGTTATGCATCCGAATTCGTTTGTTTTTGTCAAGAATTCTCCGCCGTTTGTTTTGCATCTTTCTTCGTTGTCGCTTAGGTCTTCAATTTTTTTGCAGTATTGCTGTGTTGAGTTGGTGTCGTTCGGATTTAAGCACACATATTTTGAGCATCCTGTTTCTGTGTTGATTACTATTTTCCCGTTGTTTTTGTAGCAGTTGTCTTTTAGGTTTTTTATGTCTTCAATTGGCTGTTCTGTGCAGAACACTGGTTTGCATACTCTTTCTATTCCTCTTGCTCCGCAGTCTTTTACTTTGCAGCCCTGTTCGTCAACGTATGTTTTGCATCCTACTTCGCATTGTTCTTTTACTTCAAAGTCTGCGAGTGTTACTGTTCCGCCTATGCATTTTGTGTCTATTAGAGGAGGCATTGGCGATGCTTGTTCGTTTGAATCAACGGTGTTTGTGTCTTGCGCGTTTGTTCCTCCGCCCACTGCCCCTGCAGTTGCGGGCTGTGCGCATTTTGTGCTCATTTTTTCGCAAGTGGTTCTTGCTATGTTTTTCCATTCAGCGTAAGGGAGGCATTTTTCGCTTGTTTCTTTGAATTCTTTTCCGTTTGTGCATGTCCAGTACGCTGCTTTGTAGAAGTCGCTTTGCGGTTCTGGAGTGGTTTTGCACTCGCCTTCGTATAGTATTTGCGCGTTTTCGCATTTTGCCATGCATTTGTTTCCGTAAGTTTTAATCACTTCTTTCATCGGCGGTCTTGCAACTAAAGTGTTTGTGTTTGTATTTGTTGTAGTGCTGTCTGTTGATGGTTTTTCAGTTTCTTCGTAAGCGTATGTTTTTGCGCATACCGGCGCGTATTCTTTTGTACATGCGCATGGCGCTGTTTTGCATTCGCCTATGTGCGCTATTTCTATTCCTGCGCAGTTTGCTCCGCATTTGTTTCCGTAAGTCTGTCCGTCAACTCCGCATACTGGATTGTAATCCATTGTGCAGATGCATGCGTCTTGTCTTGTGCAGTCGCTTGGGCAGTTTGCTTTGTTTTCCCATTTTTCGCACACTCCGTTTCCGCATTTTGAGCATATTCCGCCTGTTCCTACTATCATTCTGTTAATTTCATATTCGCCTGCTGAGTTTAGTGTTGTCGGAGGGATTGGTGTTAGTCCTTCGCAGCATCTTGCTCCTGGGTATACCGGAACTGATTGTCCTTCTGGCGTGCATTTTGGGCATTCGCCTTCTATTAGGTATTCTGCTCCTGCCGATTCAAGCATGCATTTGTTTGAGTATGTTTTGTAAGTGTATTCCGGGACGCATCCTCCGCAGTCTGTTCCTGTAGCAGTGTCGGTGCATGCGGGACAGCTGTTTGTTTGAATCATTCCGCATACAGGGTTGTAGTCTGTTGTGCAGACTAATTGGGGCATGTATATGTCGTTAGTTTGTGTGTTTGAGTCTGTTGAAGGGGCATATGCTCCTGCGGATAAGAATAGTACTATTATTGCTAGTGAAATAATCCAGTTGTTTTGCATTCCTGCCACTAGTCATTACTTAGGATTATTGTTGTATTTAAAGGTGTTTATTTGTTTTGGCTTAAAAGGAAGAAAAAGGGCTTAAGATTATGTTTTTTAAAGAGTTTAGACTTATCTAATAATATAGGGTGTGGTTTATGAGCGCAAGTATTGCAGAGATGGAAGATTTGAAGTACGAGTACGAGAAGGCTGTGAGGCTTAGGGACAGTTTGCAGAAGAATCTTGACAGGAGAAAGAAGCTTAATCTTGCGGATAGCAATTATGAGGATGACATTAAGGCCGAGATTGAGGAAATGAATTATAGACTTTCGGACATGAAGGCTAAGCTTAGAAAGATGCAGTCTGAAATGGCGAGAGCGAGGGTTATTTCGGAGTCTAACGAGAGATCCCCTTGGGAAAAGTAAGCTTTTCGTTTTTGCTTTTGGAGTTTTTTTAGCGTTTTGACCGCGCCCTAAAAAAACTTTTTTAAAAAAAAGCTTTTTTGTTTTCGCATAAAGGGTATATACTAGTAGTTCCTGTTATTTTTGATGGATTTTTTTGTTAAGCATTCTTCTTCAAGCATTAAGTGCACTGCGTGCAGGCATTTTTGCATTATTCCTCTGGGCGGTTTTGGGCTTTGCGGAGTCAGGAAAAATGAGGATGGAAAAATCCGGCTTGTTGTTTATGCCAAGCCTTGTTCTTTGAATCTTGACCCGATTGAGAAGAAGCCTTTGTTTCATTTTTTTCCTTCTTCTAAGACTATGAGTATTGGTTTTTTTGGGTGTAATTTTAAGTGCGATTTTTGCCAGAATTTTGACATTACTTTTGTGAGGGGCGCTTTGGCGGAGAAGAACAGCGCGGGCTTGGAGGATGTTTCTGCCAAGAAGTTTGTTGATTTTGCAAAGAAGGAAGGGGCTAAGAGTGTTGCGATTACTTATAACGAGCCCGCGGTGAGTGTCGAGTATAATTTGGATGTTTTTAGGGAAGCGAAAAAGACGATTAATTCGCTTGGAACTGTTTATGTGAGCAACGGGTATGAGTCGAGGGAGCAGATTCATGAATTGACTAAGGGAAAGGGTCTTCTTGATGCTATTAATATTGACTTGAAGGGTTTTGACGAGGGTTTTTATAAGAAAATTTGCGGGGCTTCTCTTGAGGGCGTGCTTGATGGAATTAAATTGTTTCACAAGGCGGGAGTGTGGGTGGAGATTACTACTCTTTTGATTCCGGGTCAGAATGATTCTGACGAGGAAGTGAAGAGGATTGCTGATTTTATTTGCGGAGTGGATAAGGATATTCCGTGGCATTTGTCTGCTTTTTTTCCGATGCATAAAATGAAGGGGGTTTCTCCAACGAGCCGTGATTCTGTTGAGCGGGCTGTCGGAATTGGGAGGGATGCCGGACTTAGTTTTGTTTATGCCGGGAATTTGGCGGGTTCAAAAAGCGAGGATACTTTGTGTCCTAAGTGCGGAGCGCTTTTGATTGAGAGGACTGGTTTTAAGTCAAGGGTTGTTGGGATGAATAAAGATAAGTGCTGTGCGTGCGGCGAAAAAATTAAAGGAGTTTTTGTTTAGATAATTTGAGTTAATTTGAGTTTGGGGATTTGTTTATGAGTAAGAAAGTCAGCGCTGTAAGGAATGCTTTGTACGCGGGTTCTTTTTACCCGTCTTCAAAAAAAGAGCTTTCAACAATGATTGATTCTTTGCTTTCAAAGTCGGCGGAGAAGAAGCTTGGCGGAAAGCTTGTGGCGCTTGTTGTGCCTCATGCGGGGTATGTTTATTCCGGAATTGTCGCCGCGAGCGCTTATAGGGCTTTAAAGGAATCCGCTCCTAAAAGGATTATTCTTATTGGTCCGTCGCATCATGATTTTATTGAAGGGGTTTTTTCGTTTGGCGGTTCTTGGAGCACTCCGCTTGGCGAGGTTTGTGTTCATAAATCGGGTCTTGGAGTTGTTGAGAATGACTGTGAGCATTCGCTTGAAGTTCAGCTTCCTTTTATCCAGCGTATTTTTCCTAAAATAAATTTTGAGTTTGTTCCGTTGATTTACGGCGAGTGCGCGCCTGATTTTTTGGCTTATGCCTGCGAAGAGCTTGCCGAAAAGGATTCTGTGATTATTGCGAGTTCTGATTTGAGTCATTATCTTTCTTATGAGCTTGCAAAGAAGGTGGATTTGAAAACTATTAACTCTATTCTTTCTCTTGATTTAAAGAATTTTTTAAGTGAGGGGGATGCTTGCGGCAAAACAGGTATTGCTGCTCTTTTGCTTCTTGCAAAAAAGAATAAGTGGAGGCCTGTTCTTTTGGATTATAAGAATTCGGGCGACACGGCTGGGGATAAGAATAGCGTCGTTGGTTATGCGTCGATTGCATTTATTAAGTAGACCTGCATTATAGAAGTATGTGGTTTTGGTGGGCGAAGAGAAATCCGTAAAGAAGAGCAGTTTTTCGTTGAATAAGAAGGAGCAGGAGTTTTGCATTAATCTTGCCAGAAGGAGCATGGAGTTTTCTCTTAGGAATGATTCTCTTTTGAAGTTTAATGATTTTGAACTTAAGAGTTTTCCAAAAAAGCTTCTTGAAAAAAAGGCTTGTTTTGTGACATTGTATAAGGGCGGGGAGCTTAGGGGATGCATTGGGCATCTTTCCGCTATTCAGCCTTTGTATAAGGATATTATTGAGAATGCATTTAACGCTGCTTTTTCCGACCCGCGTTTTGACGCGCTGAGGGTTGAGGAGCTTAAGGTTGTGAAGCTTGAGATTTCGGTTCTCACGGACCCTGTGATGCTTGAATTTAAGGACGAGAAGGATTTGCTTTCAAAACTTGTTCCAAAAAAGGACGGGGTTATTGTGAGCAAGGGTTATTATAACGCGACTTTCCTTCCGAGTGTTTGGGACGAGCTTAAGGATAAGAAAAAGTTTTTGACCCAGTTGTGCCTCAAAGCAGGGCTTGATGCTGATGAGTGGAGAAGGCCGGGGCTTAAGGTTCAGATTTATCACGCGGTTAAGGCTAAAGAGTAATTCATTTTTTGGTCTTCGCAAAAATATATAAACTTCTAAACTGCTTTTCTTTTCATGGGGCTTGCTAATTCAAGAAAACCGCAGAAGGGGAATGTTTCAAGAAGACGTTTTTTGGCTCTTGCGGGAGCTGGCGCCGCTGTTGCGATTGGAATTCCTGTCGCTGGAAAATTTATTTCTGCCGCGAGAAAGAAAGAGCTTGAAAGGATTTGGAGCGAACAGCTTAAAGAGCATCACACTGGCGGAAGGAGGGGAGGCGTTATTAGCATTGTTGAGTCCACTCCTGCGGTTGCTGATTATGAAATGGGCTGGGTTAAGTTTGGCAAAGGCAAAATAAAAGAAGCTGCGATTAGGAGGACTCTTCAGTCGACTTCTCTTCACCCTTTTTCCGCTTCTGCTAAGAGCGATATTCATACGCACAGGATTAAGTCGTATAAGGATCCGAAGTTTGCCGGTTTGCAGAGGATTAATGCTTATCCGAGCCCGGGGGATATTCTTGACTTGATTTTGTATTTTAGGAAAAATAAATTGAGGCGAACTACTCATGTGATTACTGTTGATGAGAAGGGAAAAGTGCTCGGTTCTTCGGCTATTAGGGTGTCTAAGAAGCTTGAGTCGGCGCTTACTGATGCCGAGACAAAGAAAATAGTCGGCATGGCGGAGGATATTCATTCAAAAATCACTGCGCTTGACGAGTCTTCTAATTCGGGCGAGTGGGGGCCTCTTGCTAAGCAAATATGCGATGAGCACATCAAGTTTTTGGAGTATTTGAAGAGCAAGGGTTTGCAGGTTAAGCGCGTTCCGATTAAGGGTTTTGTGGCAAGGGAAGGGGAGTTTGTTAAAAAAACTCCTTGATTTTGCTTCTTTTTTGTTATTTAGGCTTTATTTTTTGGGCGAAAAATGCCCAAAACATTCGTTTATGTATAACGCGGGCTTAGGGATTACTATTTTAAATCGTTCTTTAGAAGAAATAAGTTAGTTTATTAGGCGCCGTTTGGGCGCGGTATTTGGTGGTATGGATGGGTACTAATTTTACTGTTATTCTTGAAGATGGCGAGGAGATTTTCCCTGCTCTTGAACAGGTTATTAAAGAGAATGAGATTACTTACGGCATGGTTGTTTCCGGCAAGGGCGCTATTAAGGATTTTGACATTATTTCTCACGGCCAGAAGGGCACTGTTGAGAAGGTTAATTATAAGAGAGAGTTTGAGGTTAACGCTTTGAGCGGCAAAGTGGAGACTAGAAACAGGGAGCCAAGGATTAAGATGAATGCGCTTGTTTCAAGTTCTGGTTTTACTCCAATAACTGGAGAGCTTTTGAGCGGAAGGGCTGCGGGTTCGCTTCAGATTGTTCTTAGAAAGATTGATATGAAGAAAATGATTGAAGCTTGACTGCTTTGTTTTTCTTTTTCTTCTTTTTTCTAATTTTTTTAAATTTTCTTAGAAATCTTCTTGACAATACTCTTTTTTACTTTGCTTGAGTTATTCTTTCATGCCGGCTTTAAAGCAGTCTCAAAAAAGGGCTTCTGTTCGTTCGTTTCTCGCGGGCGAGGAAATTGTTTTTGCAAAAGACAACGCCGCGCTTTTTAGAAGGCTTTTGAGGTTAAAGGAGGCTGGGGCAAGGAGGAGAAACCCCAAAGTGTTTGAGTTTACGCATGAAGAGATTAGAGTAATTAGAAGTTCTTTTTCATGGTTAATAAAAAAGCTTGAGCCGAAGAACTCTCCGGCCCAGAATTTTGCTAAAATTTCTGCGCATGAGAAGAGAGTCAGAAAGATTACTGCAAGGGATATTGATTCTGATATTAACGCTGCTGTTCAGAGCCAGAACCCGGGAAAAAAAGAGCTTGTTTATGGGCAGACTGCTTTGTTTTTTGACACTGTTCATTCGGAAAGGAATCACCCTAATGGAAAGAAGTATTTTGCTGTTTTGGGGATGAATGATTCAGTGAGGGATGTTGTGTATTTGGGGCATATGCGCGGGATGCTTGAGTTTGCCAGCACTGCTATTCATGAACTTGCGCATAACCGGTACGGGTTTGGCGAGGCGCCTGCATATGCTGTTGAGACAATGTTTTTGCTTTCACAAAAAGCGACTACTTTTGAAAAGATTGAGAAGGAGTATTTTGCGCAGAAGGACAGGCGAGGCGGTTATCTTGACGGGTTGAGGCTCATTCTTGACGCGAGAAAGCACGGCGGGAATTATTGGGAAGAATATTTTTGGGAAAAACTGCGTTTAAAGATTGATGATTCTAAGTACCGCAAGAAGGGGATTGCCCAGATTAATCTAAAAAAGAAGCAGGTTTGACGCAGAGATTTTATTATTCATTATCTGTTTTTGGGCAGGGAATTATTTCGCATTTGTGCCCGATTTCGTCTTTTTTTATTCTGCTTCCGCATTTTAGGCATAGTTTTGCGCCTTTCATCAGCGAGTCAAGCGTGGGTTTTTGTTCATTCATGTTATATCCCTTGTTTTTGGTGTTATTAACCTTTTTTAGTGTGGCGGTTTTTGGCTTTTTTTCCCACATAATAATCCTTTTATAGAAAAAAAGCCTATTTTTCTCATGATTTTTTTGTCAGAGAATAACAGGGGGCAGGTTGCTACTGAGTACTTGATGCTTGTGGGCATTTGTCTTTTGATTATTGCGGCACTCACGGGGTATGCTTTCATGCAGTATCAGGACACTGTTTCGTCTTCTCAGGCCAAGGAGACTATGCTTGAAGTCAAAGAGGCTGTAAATAAAGCTTATGCGCTCGGGAATGGGAACGCGTTTATAATTAAAATTACTATTCCAAATAATGTAGAGTCTTTCACTGCTTCAGATAGGGCTGTTAGGCTTACTGTGAATCTTTTCGGTTCGTTAAGCGAGTCGCTTGAGGAAGTTGACACTAATGTTTCTGGAGTTTTGCCCACTCGTTACGGCCCGCATGATATTCTTGTTTCTAATAATAACGGCACAGTGATTTTGAGTGAAGCATAGTTTTTTTTCGCGAGGGCAGGTTTCTGCAGAGACTCTTCTTGCGATTATAATGGTTTTTATTTTTCTAATGATTGTTTTTCTTCAGAATTATACTGTAAGTTATTCCAACGAAACTGTTTTTGGGGCTTATTCAAAGAAGGGGGAGTGTCTTAGGCTCGCGTTTGCGATTAGCAAGGCTTATACTGAGGGCGACGGGACTTCGATTAGTTATGACTTGTCAATGAATGCAGATATTGTCCCTCAGGAAAAGTCTGTTAAGATTGGGGATGATTACTGCAGGTATCTCGCTGTGGCGAATGCTTATTCTCTTTCGCCTTCAATGCTTTCAATTACCAACTCAAACGGAGTAATAGTGATTTCTTCTTCGTGATTTTATGAGCAGGGGATTTTTTTTCGCCGGACGCGTGCGCGGACAGGTTTCAAGCATTGATGTTCTTGTGTCAGCTGTTATTTTTGTAATGATTTTTATTTCTCTTAGAGGAGTTTGGCTTGAGAATATTTCCGAGGCGGAGAATAATTTTTATTTTTCGGAGCTTCAGTTAAAGTCGGAGAGCGCGCTTGACAGTCTTGTCAAGACGCAGGGGTATCCTAAGAATTGGAGCGCGGATAATGTTGAGCTAATCGGTCTTGCAGACAAGCCTTTGGTTCTTGATGAATCAAAAGTGCTCTCTTTCGCAGGCATGGATTATAATGACGCTAAATATCTTCTTGGTCTTGGAAGGTATGATTTTAGGATGGATATAATTGCTGAGAGTCCTTCGGATAGTATTTCTATAGGAAAGGCGCTTGATGCGAATGTTTTTGTTTATAGTGTTAGAAGAACTGTAGTGTATAAGGGAGGTTTTGCTGATGTCGGCTTCAAAGTTTTTTCAAAGTAAGGCTTTCATTTTTTCGCTTGAGTCGCTCATCGCGCTTGTCTTGTTTGTAAGTTTTATTCAGATTGCCTATTTTCACAACACTAATCAGAATAATATGCGCGATATCGCGATGAAGAATGCGCTTTCAGATGCTTTGTTCGCTGTTGACTCCACGGGTTTTGCGATTGAGACTTTTGATTCGAATCTTCTTTCAAACCCGCAGAAGATGAGCCAAGTTTATTCAAAAATAGAGTCTCTTCTTCCTTCAAACACGAACTTGCGTCTTGAAGTTACTGCTTATGACACTAATTCTGACACCTGCGCTTCTGGCCAGGATTTTGAATCGTGTTTTTCAAGAATTTATAATTATTCCCCGCTGGGTCCTTCGGTTCCGCTGAATAAAACCATTACTCATAAGAGGATTCTTCTTTCAAGCAAGCAGCCTCCTGAGCAGTGTTCGATAGGAGCGGTGTTTGCTCCCGGCGTTAAATATGTTGAGAAGAAATTGTTTTTTGAAGAAAAGCCGACCCGTCTTTTTTTTGACAGCAATACTATTGATTTGAACGTGTTTTTTGATGCGAATGTTACTCCACTCAAAGCTTCTTGCGACCAGAATATTCATGTTGATTTGAATATTTCGGTTCCGGATTATACTATTACTTACGGGAGGCTTCCTGCCGACATCGCGATTGTTCTTGACACTTCCGGCTCTATGGATGAGATGACTGTTTTTCGCCAGCACATTAACGGGGGCTCGTTTAA